>JBAVUB010000663.1:0-3858 GCA_049696575.1 Acidobacteriaceae bacterium
AACTACTCCGGCGCCGCCGCCTCCCATCTCCTCGCCGGCGATGGCCCTCGTGGCTGGGCCGCCCCCGCCCTCTTCGCCCTCATCAGTGTCGCCTCCTGGGCGCTCCGGCCGCCCTCCCGCGTCCTCGGCGGCTCGCTTTTCTCTCCCGCCGATCCCGTCACATCCGCGCCTCACCACGCGTCATCTCTTTGAGCGAGAATATTTCAAGCCAGGAGGTCCCCCATGTCGACTCTTGCAAAAACTCAGACGCTTTCGCCTCTCCCCACCCTCGATGAACCCTTCCTTCCCCCCATCGAGCGCCCTCGAAGCCTCATGCTCCGCCTCGTCTATTCCATGTCCCGCCGCCAGTTCGGCAAGGTCATGACCCCGCTCAAAGTTTTTGTCGCCCGCATGCCGCTGGCCTTCGGCCAGTTCGTCGGAAAAATCGGCCGGCTCGACAAAAAACTCATCCTCCCCCGCGAAACCGTCATGCTCATCCGCGAACACGTCGCCCGCATCAATGTCTGCCTCTTCTGCATCGACATCGGCCGCGCCTACACCATCAAGTCCTCCATGAACCAGGCCAAATTCGACGCCCTCGAACACTACGCCACCAGTGCCCTCTTCACTGACGCCGACCGCGCCGCCCTCGACTACGTCACCGAGCTCACCCGCGACAAAAAGGTCGATCCCGCAACCTTCTCCCGCCTCGCCCGCTTCTGGTCCGAACGCCAGATCTGCGAGATCGTCTGGTGCATCGCCAGCGAGCACGTCTACAACATCACCAACATCGGACTCAACATCCATTCCGATATGCTCTGCGACATCGCCCGCAAATCCGCCTGATGCCGCCGGGTGGACCCCAGGTCGCCGCAACGCGGTGCGACGGAAAGGGGCTCTCTAAGTCTTCCCTCGCTGGAGGTTTCTCGCTAATCTCTCTCGCAACCCTGGGAATCGGTTAGCCTCTTCCCTGGTGAACCTCGCATGTTGACTCCTCTACGTCTGGGGCGAGCACTGCTGGTCGCTTCCCTTCCAGCGATTGCCCTTCTGTGCGGCTGCACCCCGCCGCCAGCCGGCGTTGCCTCTTCTGCTGCGGAGACAGCTGTCGACACCGCCTTCGCCAACCCCCAGCGCGTCACCATCCGCGGTTATCAGGGCGACGCTATGGAGCCCTTCCTCAGCCGCGACGGCGCCATCCTCTTCTTCAACAATTCCAACGATCCGAAACTCAACACCGATTTGTACTGGGCTCAGCGTATCGACGACCTGACCTTCCGGTTCAGAGGTGAGGTCGCCGGCGTGAATACTCCCGCCCTCGAAGGCGTCGCATCCATGGATCGCGACGGCATCTTCTATTTCATCTCCCCGCGAAGCTATGCCGAGACCGCTTCCACCCTCTGGCGCGGACGATTCTCCGCCGGCAACGTCACCGGCATCGAACTTGTCCCCGGGGTTTCGCTCCGCAAGCCCGGCATCGTGAACTTCGACGCCGAAATCGGCGCGGATGGCAGCACCCTCTACTTTGTCGAAAGCGAATTCCGCGGCGGATCACCGAAGTCCGCGCGCATTCTCTTTGCGCGGCGCCAGGGAAATTCGTTCGTTCGTTCATCAGACAGCGCACGAATCATGCAGGCCATCAATACCGAATCCCTGAACTACGCACCCGCCACGTCGCCTTCCGAGCTTGAAATCTTCTTCACGCGAGCGGACCGCAACGGCCCCGCCATTTATCTGGCTGCTCGCAGCAGCACGTCCGAGCCCTTTCAAACCCCGAGACGCATTGTGGTCATCTCTGGCTTCGCCGAAGGCCCGACAATTTCCCCCGACGCCAGATCCCTCTACTACCACAAAAAAGAGAACGGGCAATTCGTCATCTATCGCGTCACCCGGCCCTGAGAAGCAGCGTTCCGTGATCGAAACAGATGCGGCCCGGCGACCTTGCCTTCCGCTGCGTCCGCGATCCCAACCCCTGATTCCGCCTCTCGCATCCTCGCGACAAGGCCCGGTTCCTCCCGAGCGCTTTTCCGCCAATCGCTCCTCGCTCGGCTCTCGCTGGCCTTTCGCTCGCTTCCTGCCTGGCATCTCTGGCCTAAAGTCTCTCGCTAAATGTCCTTTGCTAAGCGTCCTTCGCTAAAAGCCTCTCGCTGTTAGTCCTCCCCGATGTCCTCGTTCCAGATCTCCGGCTGCTCCCGAATAAATGCGCTCATCATCGCGAAGCACTCCTCCGAATCGAGATCGATGACCTCAATCCCCAGCGACCGCAGCCAGTCGACCCCGCCCTGAAACGTCCGGCTCTCCCCCACAATCAGCGTGGGAAACCCAAACTGCCGCACCAGCCCGCTGCAATACCAGCACGGAGCCAGCGTCGTCACCATAATCAGTTCGCGATACGACCGCTGCCGCCCCGCATTGCGAAATGCATCCGTCTCTCCGTGCGCCGAAGGATCGCCGTGCTGCACGCGACGGTTGTGTCCCGAACCCAGCAGCCGACCCTCCCGCGTAAAGATCGCCGCGCCAATCGGAATTCCACCCTCCTCGCGCCCCTTGCGCGCCTCATCAATCGCAACCTCGAGCAGTTCAAGCGGGTTGAATCCGGCATCCATTCGGTCCAAAATAGCAGGTCAACGTAACCAAAGAAGACCGAAAGCAGCGCGGCCCCGTCCCCGCGCATCCATTCCACGAACGCTTCGCGCATCAACCCTGGGAGGGCCTATGAAATCCAAAGATGCGGACGAGCAGAAGGGCGCCATCGAAGACACAGCCCCGGAGTCCGTACACCGGCCCCCCTCTCAACAAGACGATCCTCATGACAGCCTCGCCGACCAGCTCCCTCACCGCGAGACCGACCAGGACATCAAGGACAGCGATTCCGACTTCCCCGAACCCGGCTCCAGCCCCGAGCATTCCTGAGCCGATACAGAGGCATCAAAGCATCACGCGATTGATGCTTTGATGCTAAAATAAACGCCGTGAGAACCACCATCACCCTCGACCCGGACGTCGACCAGCTCCTCCGCCGGGCCATGCGCGACCGTGGCGCCTCCTTTCGCGACACCGTCAACGACGCCATCCGCTCCGGCCTGCGTGCGCACAAAGTGCCGCGCTTTCGCCAAAAAACCATCCCCATGGGCAAAAGCTACTTCAATGTGGATAAAGCCCTCCAACTGGCTTCCGAACTCGAAGACCAGGAAATCCTGCGAAAGATGGCGCAGGGAAAGTGATACTCCCTGACGCTAATCTTCTTATCTATTCTGTGAATCGAAACTCGCCGTCTAATCGAGCCGCGCTCGCCTGGCTGGAAAAGACGCTTTCGGGCGGCGAAGCACTGCTCCTGCCCTGGGTCGTGATCCTCGGATTTCTGCGGATCACGACAAGAACAGGGCTGCACGACCAGCCGCTCAGCGTCGAATCGGCCTTTGCCTTCGTGCAAGCCTGGCTCGATCACCCGTCCGTGGCCATTGCCCATCCCGGCCCCGAGCACGCCCGCATCCTGCGTCGACTCCTGAATGCAACAGGAACTGCCGGCAATCTCACCACCGATGCTCACCTCGCCGCGCTCGCCATGGAATACGACGCCGAACTGGCTTCCGCTGACAACGATTTCGCTCGCTTCCCCGGCCTTCGCTGGAAGAATCCTCTCGCTCCCCCTCTGAAATAATCTCCCCATGCTCGTCCTCGCCTCCGCGTCGCCGCGCCGCCGCGATCTGCTCGCGCAGGCCGGATACGCCTTCGAAGTCCTTCCCGCCGGCATCCCCGAAGACCCCCTCCCCAACGAACCCCCCATCGCCTACGTTCTCCGTCTCGCGCGCGAAAAAGCCGAAGCCGTCGCCGCCTCCCCCGCATTCGTGGCCCTCGCTCGCACCGCCGCCGAGCCCCACC
>JBAVUB010000664.1:0-9266 GCA_049696575.1 Acidobacteriaceae bacterium
GTGCAGCCTCTACTATGGAGGCGAATCCAGGGCGGGCGACTAAGCTTCCTCGGTCAGCAGCCTGAGAAACTGGTCAGGAGCAATTTGCCAATCCGTCCAAAGATTGGCAGCTCTCGTTCCCACTCTCTCGGCGTCAGCAACCGCAGGAAGCGGCAGAAAGGCCGGAGAAACCCTTAGCTTCTCTTCGGCCGATGAGAATCCTGACACGGGCGCGGCAAAAGTCCGAGTCAAAATCGAACGGGCTGTTCGGAAACGGACAGCCCGCTTTCCTTTCTCCAGTCGAACTTCCGCCGTATCCCCCTCATATTTTCTTCGTATGCTGTCCGCATTTTCTGAAGCCCCGCCTCGCTTCGCAGAATCCAACTCCCAAGCCCGCTGGAAACAGGTTGATTCGTCACAGAAATCCCCACGGCATTCCTGTATCCTGAGTTGTTTCTCAATCGTTTGATTTCGGTCCTGTCGACCCTGGTTCGAGGTCCCGTCGTGAAGATCGCTGTGAAACCGCAATTCATTCTCTTCATCCTCGCGCTGCCGCTGCTGCTCGCCGGAGCCATCGGCTGCAACAAAGCGCAGCCACAGCAGCAACCGGGCGCCGGCATGCAGGCTCTCCCCGTGCAGACCATCACCGTCGCCGCCACACCTGTGGCGCAAACCGACGAGTACGTCGCGACCATCAAGTCGCGCCGCTCCGCCACCATCAACCCGCAGGTCGACGGCAATCTCACGAAAATTCTCGTCCACTCCGGCGACCATGTCACCGCAGGCCAACTTCTTATGGAGGTCGATCCCGCCAAGCAGGAAGCCACCCTTGCCTCCCAGGCCGCGACCGAGCAGCAGAAGCTCGCCGTTTACCAGTACAACCAGCTCCAGGTGGAGCGCCAGCGCAAGCTCTTCGCCGCCGGCATTATCAGCAAGGACGCGCTCGATCAGGCCGAGCAAGCCTACGCCAACTCCAAAGCCGATTACCAATCCGCCTCCGCCTCCCGCCAGGAGCAGGAGCGCGAGCTGGCCTACTACCACATCACCGCGCCCTTCGAGGGCATCGTTGGCGACATCCCGGTCCACATCGGCGACTACGTCTCATCGACCACCATGCTCACCACGGTCGACGAGAACCGGGACCTCGAGGCCTACATTTACATTCCTACCGAGCGCGCCGCGCAGGTGCGCCGCGGCCTTGGTATCCAGATTCTCGACAACAACGACAATCCTATCGAGAACACGACGATCGATTTTGTCTCCCCGCAGGTCGATGACCAGTTGCAGGGCATCCTGGTGAAAGCGCCGGTGCGCTCGCCGCTGTTGCGGAACGGGCAGCTTGTGAAAGCCCGCGTCGTCTGGGGAGTGAGCCCGAAGCCCATTGTGCCCGTGCTCGCGGTCACCCGCCTCGGCGGCCAGGCTTTCGTCTATCTTGCCCAGAATGCGGGCGGCGGACATTTTGTTGCGCATCAGCAGGCCGTTTCTCTGGGCGATACCGTGGGCAACAATTACGCCGTTCTGGCCGGGCTCAACAATGGAGACAAGGTCATCGTCTCCGGCACACAGATGCTCATGAACGGCATGCCGGTTATGCCCCTGCCTCCTGGTCCGCCGCCTGCGGGGCCACCCGGCGCCGGCAGTTGAGTTCACCCGTGGCAACACCCGGAATCGGATCAGGATCAGAGATGAACTGCGAGGCCACCCTTGGTTGATTTCTTCATTCACCGCCCGGTTTTCGCTACCGTTTGCGCGCTCCTCATCATCCTCGCCGGAGCCGTCGTCGTCCCTTCGCTCCCCATCTCCCTCTACCCGCAGCTCGCGCCGCCCCAGGTCAACGTCGCCACCGCCTACATCGGAGCCAACTCCACCCAGGTCGAATCCGCAGTCACCGTCCCGCTCGAAGAGGCCATCAACGGCGTCCCCGGCATGCGCTACATCCAGTCCACCAGCGGGAACGACGGCACCAGCATCATCACCACTACCTTTAATACTGGCTACAACCTCGACATCGCCGCGGTTGACGTACAGAACCGCGTCAGTTCCGCCACCGGCCTGTTGCCCGCTGAAGTCAACCAGGCCGGCATCACCGTCAGCAAGGCCGCCACCAATTTCGTCTTCGGCGCCGGCGTCTACGCCGAGCACGGCGAGTACAGCAATCTCTTCATGAGCAATTACCTTGACGTCTACGTTAAGGACGCCCTCAAGCGCGTGAAGGGCGTCGGCGACGTCACCATCTTCGGCGTCGGCAAATATGCCATGCGCATCTGGCTCGACCCGGTCAAGCTCGCCGCCCGCCAGCTCACCGCCTCCGATGTGGTCGCCGCTCTTCAGGAACAGAACGTCGAAGTTCCCTCCGGCCAGCTTGGGGCGCCGCCCTCTGACCAGAAACAGGCCTTCCAGATCTCCGTCAACGTCGTCGGGCGTCTCTCCACACCCGAACAGTTCAACAACATCGTGGTGAAGAACACCCCCTCCGGTATCGTCCAGATCAAAGACGTAGGCCACGCTGAACTCGGCTCCGAAACCTATGCCAGTAGCCTGACCTTTAACGGCATCCCCGCGGTTGGATTTGGAGTGCAGCAGCTCTCGAACGCGAATGCTCTGCAGGTGGACCGCGATGCCAAGGCCGAGATGGACCGCCTCGCTCGCTCTTTTCCGCCGGGCATGAAATATGCCGTCGCCTTTGATACCACCACCATCGTCGGCGCCTCCATCCGCGAAGTCATCAAGACCCTGATCGAAGCCATCATCATCGTCATCCTGGTCATCTTCTTCTTCCTGCAGGATTGGCGCGCCACTCTCATCCCGGCGGTCACCATTCCCGTTTCGCTCATCGGCACCTTCGCCTTCATCAGCCTCTTCGGCTTCTCCATCAATTCGCTCACGCTGTTCGGCATCACTCTCGCCACTGGCCTCGTCGTCGACGACGCCATCGTGGTCATTGAAAACGTCCAGCGCCATATCTCCGAAGGCGACAACGAACCCCACCATGCCACCTCCGCCGCGATGGGCGAGGTCACCAGCGCCGTCATCGCCACATCCCTGGTCCTCATCGCCGTCTTCGTGCCCGTATCGTTCTTCCCCGGCACCACCGGCATCCTCTACCGCCAGTTCTCGCTCACCATCGCCTTCTCCATCGCCATCTCGGCCTTCAACGCGCTCACTCTCTCGCCGGCTCTGGCCGCGTTGCTGCTCCGCCGCGAAGACGACAAGCACTCCATCCTGCATTTAGCCGGACGCAGCATCAAAGCCCTCGGCCGCGGCTATGCGCGCGCCATCCATGGCGTGCTGCGCATTCGCTGGGTCATGCTGCTGCTGTTCTTCGTCGGCCTCTATGGAACCTATTGGGCGTACAACCGCGTGCCCACCGCGTTCGTTCCGGAAGAGGACCAGGGTTTCATGATGATCCTGGTGCAGGCGCCGCAGGGCGCGTCGCTGGCCTACACCACCCACATCGAAGCGGAAGTCAGCGCCCTTCTGAATCAGGACAAAGATTTCCTCGGCTCCTTCGCCGTCGGCGGTTTCAGCTTTTCCGGCAACGCGCCCAACTTCGGCATGATGTTCTGCGCGCTCAAGCCCTGGGATCAACGCAAAGGGAAAGGCCATTCCGCTGCCGAAATTGTCAGGACCCTCCAGCCCAAACTCTTCATGATCCCCGGTGCGCTGATTTTCCCGGTCGTGCCTCCCGCCATCCAGGGCCTCGGCCTGTTTGGAGGCTTCCAGTTTGAGTTGCAGGATCGCGGCAGCAACACCCTGTCCGACCTCGACCGCACCGCGCACCTCCTGGTCTTCAAAGGAAACCAGCGCAAAGACATTACCCAGCTCCGCACCAGCTTCACTTCCAGCGACCCGCAGGTGCTGGTTCGCATCGATCGCGAAAAAGCCAAGACCCTGGGCGTTCCCTTCAGCCAGATCTCCGACGCGCTGCAGGTTTATATGGGCTCCGCGTACGTCAACAATTTCGACTTCAACAACCGCAGCTATCGCGTTTACGTCCAGGCCGAACAGCAGTTCCGCGAAAACGCCGCCGCCATCCGCCAGTACTATGTCCGTTCCAGCACCAACCAGATGATCCCGCTCGACAACCTGGTCACCATCGAGAACACCTCAGGCCCCCAGGTCATCGGCCACTACAACCTCTTCCGCTCGGCGGAAATCGACGGCATGGCCGCGCCCGGCGTCAGTACCAGCCAGGCGCTCGAGGCCATGCAACAGGTGGCCGACCAGAACATGATGCACGGCATGGCCTATGAGTGGACCGGGCTCTCGCTCGAGGAAATCGAATCGGCCGGCAAAATCGTCATCATCTTCGGCCTCGGCATCCTCGTCGTCTACCTCACCCTCGCCGCCCTCTATGAGAGCTTCGCCCTCCCCTTCATCATCCTGCTCGCTGTCCCCATGGCTGTCCTGGGCGCGCTACTCGCCGTCTCCATGCGCGGTTACGCCGACAACATCTACTGCCAGATCGGCCTCGTCATGCTCATCGGTCTCGCCGCCAAAAACTCCATCCTCATCGTCGAGTTCGCCGAGCAGTTACGTGCCAAGGGCCGCTCCCTCGTCGACGCCGCCATCGAGGCCGCCGAGCTCCGCCTTCGCCCCATCCTCATGACGTCGTTCGCCTTCATCCTCGGCGTCATCCCCCTGGCCATCGCCTCGGGCGCAGGAGCGGCTGGCCGCCGCTCCGTCGGCACCACCATCATCGGTGGAATGCTGCTTTCCACCGTCTTAAACCTTTTCTTTATCCCTGTGCTGTATGTGATCCTCCAGACGCTGCTTGGCTCCTTTGGCAGCCAGCGCCCGTCACGCCGCCCAGCGCAGAGCGTCGAGGCCTCGAACCTATATAAGGAGACCGCGGTCGGAACTCATCAACCCTGAGCCGTGAACCGGGCCGGAGGAGGCAATGCTTGGCGAAAAATGTCGCTGCTCTGAAGACTGACCTTTACCCCTTGGGAGCCGCGTTTTGTATCAGGGCACGACCTTGGTCGTGCCGCAAAACGCCCAAATGAAAATGGGCTTCAGCCCCTGCGGGATGGTTTTTTCTTCTTCGACACTTTCGTCTCTCGCATCTCGTTGAGATCGAAAAGGCACCTGGCGGAAGGCATAGGCGGCTGGTTGCGCCCCTCTTCCATGAAAGGCACACCGCTGAAGCGGTCCATCGCCGCGAACCATTCGTCGGTACTCATTCGTCGAGACGGACTACCGCCGCTGTGCTTGGTCCGCGATCTGCACATGGCACCAGTCTATCGCCGCTGAAAATCCGGCGACCCCAGCAGCAACCCACCCAGCAAAGCGGCTTCCTGATCCCCCGGCGGAGGCAACGGCGCCACGGACAGCAGCAGCTGCCCAAACTCCCGCGGCCGCACGAAATTCACCTGCCTGGGTGGGGGTAGTTTAGCCGGAGACCCCTGCTGGTTCACCGGCGTATTCTGCTGCTGCGCAAGCTGCGCCAGCACTGCGCTTCGCGTATGCTCTGAGACCACGCCATCGAGCAGCAAGCCTTCAAGCTTCCCCTCCTTCGCATCCGGCGTTGCGCCCACCTGGCCGTCGATGCTCATCAGCTTGTCCCAGCCCATCACCGTCCCAGCGTTGTTGTCGGCGAGCGCCAGACTGAAATTCATCCGGTCCAGCAGCTCCCCGCTGTTTAGCCACGCATCGGCCATCCACGAGTAGCCGTTCGGCGTCTGGCATCCGTACAGCGGCATCCCGAGCTGGCCAATCGCTTCCACCAGCGCCGCCGGATGCACCACTTCACCGCCCGTCGCCCGCACCGCCGAAATCACGTACTCCTCCGGCGTCTTCACCTTGGCGCGATATGCATCCTGCGACCAGAACTGCGGCGAAGCAAGCATCGTCCGCAGCACCTCGCGAATATCTCCGCCCGTCTTCACCCACGTCGCGGCCATCGCGTCGACCAGCGCAGGAGGCGGATTGTCGCTGACAAACCGCTGGGCGATCTGCAGAGAAACATGGTGCGCGGTCACCGGGCTCACAGCCAGCCTATGCAGAACCTGCATGCCCTCCGATTCGCCGCGATCCGGGAACTGGTACCCCAGCGCAACCTTCTGCCCCGGCTCGTGCCGCCGCGGATTGAACACGAATCCCCCGCCCTGCTCGGCGCGATCGATCCCCCAACCGGTGAAGATCTTCGCTACTTCGGTCACATCGCGTTGCGTGTATCCGCCATCGACTCCCAGCGTGTGCAGTTCCATCAGCTCGCGAGCGTAATTCTCATTCAGTCCCACCGTGCGCGCTTTGGCCGCCGGCCCGTTCAGTCCCATCTGCGAGCGCCAAGCCGCCAGCGAATGCGGCCCCACGCTCTCCGTCTGATCCAGATAGAACAGCATCGCCGGACTCTGCGCCGTCGCCACCAGCAGGTCCTCGAACTTGCCCAGCGCGTGCGGCCGGATCACTTTGTTCTGATAATCCGCCAGATACCACGGCGCGAATGGACCCTTCCGCAGGTACACGTTGAAGTGGTTTAGCCAGAAGTCGGTCATCACCGCTTCCAGCTGCCGTTCGCTGTAGATGTCGCGCAGCACCCGTGTCACCAGCAGTTCGCCGCCCACCACCAGCTGCGGATTGATCAGCGCGAACACCGTCTCCTTCTGCTCCGGCGACAGGTCGGCGAACAGGGCCACGCGATCCGGCCGGCTCAGATGCTGCAGAAAATCGCGGAACTCCTCGGGCCGCATCTCAATCAGCTTCTTCACCCGCTGATCCGGCGGCAGAGTCACGACATTGGTCGCATCCAGATCGGCATACAGCTTCTTTTCCTGCTCCTCAATCGGCGGCGACGCCGGCTTGGGCGGAGCCGTCATCGGCATCATGTCCGGAGGCGGCGGCGGACCCATATCGTCGCCCTGCGCCATCATCGACTTCACCGGCGCAGCAGAACTCATCGGCGCCACGCTCGGCTGCTGCCCCTGCATTTCTCCGCTCTGCGCCATCTCAGTTGATTGCCCTGTGCCCGGTGCCCGGAGCCCGGTGCCCTGTGCTGCACCCGCCTGTTGCCTGTTGCCTATTGCCTGTTGCCTGTTTTGCTGCCTCTCCCGCAACGCCGCAATCTGATCCGCATAGATCGCGTGTTCCACCGGGTTCCACGGCAATCCACGCTTCCCCTGCTCCGCCTGGCGAATCATCGCATTGGACGGGAACCGCTCCACCAGATCGTGCTGGCTGAGCCGCATCGCGGGATAAGCCGCCAACCGCGTCTCCAGCGCCGCATCGTCAATCGTCTCCGGATTGAGTTGCTCGTCGATCCACTTGTCCAGCCCCATCGCCTCCACGGCGGCAACATCGCCAGGCCGCGGACCAAACGTCAGCCGGTTTAGCGCATGCAGCACCCGCTGGTCGGGCGTCAGAGACGACCCGCTCGCGGCCGTCGGCTGCTCCTTCTTCTTTTTGTGACCGAAAGCAAACGCCTCGCCGGGCGGCAGCACCAGCAAAGCAGCAAGAAACACGGCGACACAACGCTGAATTCCCGAGATAAAGCCAGTGGGCATGGCTGGGGATGTCCTCTGGGACAGTCTGTCCTCTCGGGGTTAACCCGCGCAACCCCCTAAAAGTCGCGCCGGTGAGTTGCTTCTATTTGCCGGCAGGACTTGCCGGAACCACCTTAGCTTACTTCCGGCTCGCCTTGCGCTCGCCTCTCGCTCGCTTTTCGCTGGCTGTATGCTCGCCTCTCACTCGCCTCTCGCTCGCCGCACCCTACAACTAACCTGTACCCTGCCTTACTCGTCCCGCAGCAGAATCATCGGATCCACCCCCAGCGCCTTCTGCGCGGGAATCCACGCTGCGAACAGCCCCAGCAACAGCATCGACAGAACTACCCCTCCCAGCACTACAGGATCCTTCGGCGTCGCCTGATACACGATGAACGACAGCACCTTGGTCGCCAACACCCCCAGCACAATGCCCAGCACCGAACCGGTCGTCAGCAACACGAACGCCCGTCCCAGCGCCGCGCGCAGCACCTCCTGCTGCCGTGCTCCCAGCGCCACGCGAATGCCCAGTTCCCGGAACCGCTTGCTCACCACGTACGACGCCATGCCGAAGATGCCCGTCACCGCCAGCATCGCTCCCAGCAGCCCCAGCACACCCAGCGCCACGCTGGCCACGCGCGCCGCAAACAGCGCCGAATCCAGCTCTCCGCTCCAGCTCCTGATGTTGAGCGGCAGCCCATTGTCCAGCCCATGCAGGGCCCGCTCCAGGACACCGGCCATCTCCTGAGGATCGCGCCTTGAGCGCACCACCACCCACGTGTCGCTCGACGGGTGCTGCAGGAACGAGAAGAACATCGCCGGCTGCTGATCCTCTGTCAGCGTCCGGTACTTCCCGTTTTCCACCACCCCCACCACCTGCGCGCGATTCCCGCCCCAGAACTTGAAGTGCCCGCCGATGGCCTTGTCCACCGAACCAAACACCTTCCGCGCAAATTCCTGGTTCACCACCGCTACTACGGGGTCTTTTTTCTCGTCGTGCCAGCTCAGATCCCGCCCTGCGAGCATCGTGGTGCCCGCCGCCGCAAAATATCCCGGCGAAACCTGGAAGTTCATCGCATCCGCCGCCTCATTCGTCGGCCGGTAGTCCGTCGTTGTGTCGCTGTACACATACGAGTCGCCTCCCCCCAGTGACAACGGCACCCGGCTCGTAAAACCCACCGCCGTCACTCCCGGTATCGCCGCGGCCGCATCCAGCATGCGCCGCTGCATCACCGGCTGCTGGGCATCGGTATATCCCCCCATCAGCAAATCGGTTTCCGCCAGCATCACGTTCTTCGGATCGAACCCAAAATTGCTGTGCAGCGAACGCGCCAGACCCCGCACTGCGACCAGCGATGACGTCACCAGCACTGCGCAAATCGCAATCTGCCCCACCAGCAGCAAATCCCGCAGTGTGAACCGCCGCATCCCGCCCAGGTTCGTTCCGCCCGACCGGATAATGTGCCAGGGATCCGACTTCATCACCTGCCGCACCGGAACGATCCCGAACAGCAGCCCGCTCAATACCGCCAGCGCGAACGCAACGACATAGGTCCACAGATCCGGGTTCACCGGCACGTTGATGGGAATATCGGGAACCGGCGCCCATGCGCTCAGCCAGCGCAGGATGCCGATGCCGCCCAGCAGTCCCACAACTCCGCCCATCAGCGAGATCAGCACCGCTTCGGTCAATAGCTGCCGCAGGATCAGCCCCCGCCGCGATCCCAGCGCCATGCGCAGCGCGATCTCCTTCGAGCGATCCGCCGCCCGCGCCGCAAACAGGCTGCCCAGGTTCGCGCAGGCCGC
>JBAVUB010000665.1:0-5321 GCA_049696575.1 Acidobacteriaceae bacterium
ACCACGGCCACATGGGCGCGCTCGATCCGGGCCTGGCCCGCGGGACCAATGCCGGGGAAGAGGACCTGGCGCGAGTACCTTTCGTGCGCGGTCTGAGACGGAGCCGCCATCTCTCAGTAGTATAGAAACTTCAGAGTCAAGGACGGTTTGGCTGGGCGGTGGACGCGTTGCCACCGAGCCGGCATCTCATGGTTCAAGGGCAAAGCCGCGGATGCGAATTCCCGGGGGGAAGGGCCGTCGACCAGGCGAGATCGGAGAAAAACTCCCGACGGCCGAGCGGTGTTAGACAGGAGAGAGATTCTCCGGCTTTGCCGCAGACCTTTCCGATGCAGAACGAGGGCGGTTTGGGTTCGAAAGTATTTTCTGTGCGGGACAATCTGCGACGGGCTCCAGCGGGGACCGCGGAAGGACCCGCCACATCCCTGCTCCGATTCGGGTGGATTCTGTCCTGGTTGGCACTTATGTGGGCGATCAGCGCGGCCGCGGCCCAGGCGCAGCAGCCAATCAATCCCGCGGCCCAGGTACCGACCGCCAATTCTCCGGAGCAGCAGCGAAAAAAGACCCCGCCGGTGCCGCCGGGCAGCGTGCTGCCCTCGTACAACACGACGCAGCAGCAATCGCCGGTGAAGGTGCAGCCGGTGCCGACCTCGCCGAACCTCGATGGCTGGACGGGACTTCCGGTGGCGGATATTCAATTTGAAGGGGTGAGTCGCACGACGCTCGAACCGCTGCCAGAGCAGCTGGAACAGCAGCCGAATACACCTTTGGATCCGGTGAAGGTGCGCGCCAGCCTGCGCCGCCTGTACGCCACAGGGCTGTATCGGACGATTGTCGTGGATGGGCACCGGGAGGGCAATGGAGTTGTTCTTATTTTCAGGGGGACTCCAACGCTGTTCCTTGGCCGCATTACGGTCAAAGGGGTGACGAACAGCCATCTCAGCAATCAGCTGAGCTACTCGACGCGCCTCAATCCAGGAACGCCGTATACGGATCAGAAGCTGAGCCATGCCACCGACCTGCTGCAGCAGACGCTCCAGCAAAATGGCTACTATCAGGGATCGATCACGCGGCACGTGGCGACGGATAAGGCCGACGCTGAAGTGAATGTCCAGTTCGACGTGAGGACGGGGAAGCCTGCGCGGGTGGGCGAGGTGGCGGTCGAGGGCGACAGCGGGATGGACGTGCCGACGTTCCGCAAAAAGGCAAAGCTGAAGGCGGGGTCGAAGGTGAGTTCAGACACCGTGAGCCGGGCTCTGACCGGCCTGCGGAAGCAGTACCAGAAGCAACAGCGTCTGAAAGCCAATGTGAGCCTGGCGGCGAGCCAGTATCAGCGGCCGAACAATCGCCTGAACTACAGTTTCGAGGCCGACCGCGGGCCGGTCGTCAAGATCATCGTGGAGGGCGCGAAACTCAGCAAAGGCAGGGTGCACAGCCTGGTCCCGGTCTATTCGGAAGGCACGCTGGACGAAGATCTGCTCAACGAGGGCAGCAAGCGCATCCGGGACTATTACCAGCGTCAGGGCTACTTCAACGCAAAGGTGACGCACACGTCGGACGCGAAGGACGGCGTTACCCACATCACGTACGACGTGAACCTCGGGGCACGACAGCGAATCGAGTCAGTGGGCATTCACGGCAACGGCTATTTTGGAGCGTGGCTGCTGAAGCAGCGGCTGAGCGTGCAGGCGGCGTCGACGTTCGTGCCCCACGGCATCTACAGCCAGGCGCTCCAGATGGCCGACGTGAACACCATTACCGCGCTCTACCAGAGCAACGGCTTCACCGACGTGAAGGTCACGCCGGAAGTTCGCGAGTTGTCCTCACCGTCGACAAAAGGCGAGCGCCGGCTGGCGGTCACCTACGACATTGTCGAAGGGGCGCAGCAGAAAGTAGGGATCTACAACATCGACGGAGTGAGCGCGGCGCAGCTGGCGGAGATCCAGCCCAGGCTGAGCCTGCAACCCGGCCAGCCGTATTCCGGGAATAATCTTGCCGCCGATCGCGACGCGATCCTGGGTTATTTTCTCGATCACGGCTACGACCATGCCCAGGTGACTCTGCAACAGAATCCGTCGGCGAAGGACCGGACCATGATCGACGTGAACCTCCATGTCGTTCCTGGGGATCAGATCTTCATTCGCCAAGTGCTGATGAGCGGATTGCGCTACACCCACCCCGGCACGGTGAAGCACCAAATTCTGGTGAAGGACGGCGAGCCACTCGATCAGGCCAAGCTTTTGCAGACGCAGCGTGAGCTTTACAACCTGACGCTGTTCAACCAGGTGACGACTGCGGTCGAGAATCCAGGAGGGGACGAGCCGAGCAAGAATGTGCTGGTGCAGTTCGACGAAGCGCGGCGCTGGGATGTGACGTACGGCGCGGGATTTCAGGCGCAGACGGGCACGCCGAGCACGAACTGCCCTAATCCCCTGAGCCTGATCGAGCTGGGCATCAATCCGTCGACGTTTTCCTGCAGCCCGAACGGCAAATTTGGGGTGAGCGCGCTGGTGGAGCTCGACGCTTCGCGGATTAATCTGTGGGGCAGAAACCAGTCCATCACTTTCCGCTCTGAATACGGTTCGCTGGAGCAGCAGTTCACGGCCAACTACAACTGGCCGAGGTTCCTGAATCACCCGAGCTTCGATTTTTCGTTCGGCGGTGGTTACATCAATGCGCAGAACGTGGTCACGTTCGCGTCGTCGACGTCGGAAGGAGATATTCGGGCTACGCAGCACCCGAACCTGATCGACACGCTGATTTATCAGATTTCCTACCGGCGCGTGAAGGTCGATCCCAATACGATTCAGGTCGCGCCCAACCTGATCCCGCTGCTTTCAGAGCCGGTGCGCGTGGGCGGCCCGGAACTGACCTGGGTTCGGGATACGCGCCGGCCGGAGCCTCTGGATGCGCAGACGGGCATGTACAACAGCATCCAGGTGTTTGCCACCGACAACGTCTTTCTGACATCGGAGGCGAATTACGCGCATTTCGACTGGTCCAACTCCACCTACTACGGTCTGGGCAGAGACAAGAGATTTATTCTGGCCCGCAATACCCGGTTCGGCATGGAACGGGTTTTTGGGCAAGCGAAGTACGAGGCGATCCCGCTGCCGGAGCGCCTGTATGGCGGCGGCCCGGAGTCGTTGCGGGGATTTCCCATCAATTCGTCGGGGCCGCGCGACTCGCTGACCGGCTTTCCCATCGGCGGCGCGGGAGTTTTCGTGAACCAGACCGAACTGCGGTTGCCCAATCCGCAGCTGCCCTACTTCGGCAACTCGCTGGGGTTCGTGCTCTTCCACGACATGGGGAACGTCTTCAACAACTCTTCTGACATCTGGCCGAGCGCGATTCGGATCAAGCAGCCGCACAGCTACACGTGCACCGCACAGTCGTACCTCACGGTGGCGCAACAGGAACAAGTGACTCGATCGTCGAGCACCAATCCGACGGGTCAGTGCGACTTCAACGATTTTTCGCACACGGTCGGCATCGGATTGCGGTATCACACGCCGATTGGACCCATCCGCTTCGATATTGGCTATGACCTGAATCCCCCGGTTTATCCGGTTCTGGTGACGTACGGCAACAGCAACGCGACGAACTCGAACAACCTGACCTGTTACCCGAACCCGAGCGCAACACAGTGCTACGGACAGGCGGCGCACTTTAACTTCTTCTTCAGCATCGGGCAGGCCTTCTGATGAGGACGAGCGCCGGCATCACAACTCTTCTCGCCGCTCTTGCGGTTGCCGGATGCGTGGCGCATGGGCAAAGCGCGTCTCCTCAGGCGCCGCTGCCCCCATCCTCATCCACTAACGAGCCGGTCGAGCTGGATCACGTCGTCGCGATCATCGGATCCAACGTCATTCTGCAGAGCGATGTCGAACAGGAGATGCATCTCTCCGCGCTGGAGCCGCTGCTGATCCTGCCGGGCCAAAACACGCCGGATTCGGCGCTGCGCCGGCTGATCGATCGCACGCTCATCCTGCAGCAGATGGAACAGCAGCAGCAACCGACGGCCACGCCGGCAGCCGAGGCTGACAAGTCGCTGGTGGAGCTGCGGAAACAAATCCCCGCCTGCGCGCAGTTTCATTGCGAGACGGCGGAGGGATGGGGGGGATTTTTGCGGTCAAACCAACTGAGCGAGGAGATGGTGGAGCAACGCTGGAGCCAGCGCATGGCGATGCTGAACTTCATCGATCTGCGGTTCCGGAGCGGAATTCGCATTTCCCAGGACCAGATCGCGACGTATTATCAGAAGACCCTGGAGCCGGCGCTTGCCAAAGACAATGAAAAAGCGCCGCCGCTGGCAGAGGTGTCGGCGCGGATCCAGGAAATCCTGCTGCAGCAACAGGTGAGCGGGTTGTTTCAGGACTGGGTATCGAGCCTGCACGATCAGGGAAACGTGCAAATTGTGGACCCGGCCTATGGCGCCGATCTTGAGCCCAAACCAGCGGAAGCAACGCAATGAACGCGATGCCACAGTCAACGCCAGAAGAAGAACCTCTTCGCGAACGGCCGCCGCGGCGCAGCCACCGGGCGAGGAACCTGACGCTCTTCACTTTGCTGTGGACGTTTGCGGTGGTTGTTATTCTGGCTGGCATTGCCGCCTGGTATGTGAACACGCCCTGGTTTGAGAACCAGATGCGGCGCGTGGTGATCGCCGAACTGGCGAAATCGACGGGCGGCCGCGTGGAGCTGAAAAAGTTCAGCTGGCGTCCGACGCATCTTGAATTCGAGGCTGACGACCTGACGATTCACGGTCTCGAGGGTGCGGGGCAGGTTCCCTACGCGCATGTCGACCGGCTCTACGTTCGGCTGCAGATCATCTCTTTTTTCCGCAGAAAGATCGGCATGAATTATCTCGAGGCCGACCATCCGGTGATTCACCTGATCGTCTATCCGGATGGGTCGACAAATCAGCCGAAACCAAAACATCCTGCAACGGGAAATGCGACGAGCGAGCTTTTCAATCTTGCCGCCGGTCGCGCGGTTGTCAACAACGGCGTGGCGATCCTCAACGAGCGGGAGATCCCCTTCAACCTGGCGGTCGATCGTCTTGCGGCTCAGGTCGGTTATGTGCCGGCGCGCGATGTTTATGCCGGGACGCTGCACGCCGAGGACGTCGATGCGCAGCGCGGCGATGACACGCCGGTGCACTCGCAGCTGGACGCTTCCGCCGAAGTAGGCCGCAACAGCGCCAGTCTTGCATCGCTCACACTGCTGACCGGACCCCAGGGCAAGGTCCAAAAGACGGTGCTGCGGGCCAGCGGGACGCTGAACAACTTTGCCGATCCGCAGTGGCAATTCACGATGAAGGG
>JBAVUB010000666.1:0-1630 GCA_049696575.1 Acidobacteriaceae bacterium
CGATGGTGGTGTCGGGCTGAATGCGCACTCCGCCCATGGTGGTGACGATTTCTGCGTTCAGGCCGACGGTTGCGACGCGGTAGCGGCCCGGTTCGCGCTGGAAGCGAGGATTATTGATGCCGGCAATAGCAAAGGCAGGCTCCCAGTCCGCCATGGTGGTGAACACGAAGAGATAGACCGTCTCCGCTGCCATCTGCACCTCAGCCGTGCGGTGAGGAGCTTACGGTCTCCGCCGGTAAGGATGATTGTACTTCGACGCGCGTCGGCATTTAGCAGTGGGTTGGCGGCTATTCCGCGCGCAGGGCTTTCATGGGGTCGATGGAGGCTGCGCGGCGGGCGGGCAGCAGCGACGCAGCCATCGCCAGCAGGAGCACGAGGACCGCCGCAACAACCAGCACCAGCGGGTCGAGCGTACTGACCCCGAAGACGAAAGATTTGAGCAGGCGCGAGGCGGCGACAGCGCCGGCGAGGCCGATGATGCTGCCCGCCGCGGCGAGTTTGAGGCCGGAGATAAGAACGAGGCCGGCGATCGAGGAGCGCTGCGATCCCAGCGCCATGCGGATGGCCATTTCGTGCACGCGCATCGCGACCGTGAAGGCGATCACGCTGTAGATTCCGAGGATGGCGAGCAGCAGCGCGGCCGCGGCGAACGAGGAGATCAGCACGGTGTTGAAGCGGCGCGGCGCTTCCGAATCACTGATGGCGTGCTCCATGGTTTGCAGCTGGGTGAGCGGAAGCTGCGGATCGAGGGAGCGCACGGTCGAGCGAATCTGGTTCTCCATCAGCTCCGGCGGCAGGCTGGTGCGCAGGACGATGTAACCGCCGTTGCCATTGAGGTCGGTGGCGGGATTGCCCAGAGATCCGAGGAAGTTCTCGGCTTGCTCGATGGAGCCGTAGTATTGCAGGCGCGGACTCGCGTCGGGCGAGCCTTCTTTGACGTCGGCCACTTCACCGACGACGACGGCCCAGGGAGTCACCATTTCGGGGGTGCCCAGTCGCATGCGCTTGCCGATGGGGTTCTGTCCAGGCCAGAAGTGTTCGGCGAGTGCGTGGTTAACGAGGACCACGAGTTGGGCCCTGGCATTATCAGCCGGCGTGAGGAGGCGGCCGCGAAGCAGCGGCGTGCCCATGGCCGGGAAGTAGTCGCCTTCAATCTGGATGGGCGAGGCGAGGTCGAGGGTGCCGGGTTTGGCGGGAACGTAGCTCTCACCGGTGATTGCGGAGTTGCCCTGAATTCCGTTGGCGGGGAGGAATGAAGTGAGGCCGACGCTGGCAGCGCCAGGGAGGGCCTGAAGGCGGCGCAGCAGTTCCTGATTGAACTGATCGACGGCGGGCTGCGTGCTGTACTGCTTGCGCGGCAAGTTGTAGTTTGCGACGACGGTGTGATCGGGACGATAGCCGAGGTCGGCTTCCCGCATTTTCTCGAAGCTGCGCAGCAGCAGGCCAGAGGCGGCGAGCAGGACGAGCGCAACGGCGATTTCGGCGACGACCAAACCGGAACGGAGGCGCGCGTGTCCTGCGCCGGAAGTTCCAGTGCGTCCGCCTTCTTTCAGCGTTTCGTTGACGCTGGTGCGGATGGCGGCGAAAGCGGGCGCGACGCCGCTAACCACGCCGGTGACGATGGCAAGGG
>JBAVUB010000667.1:0-8537 GCA_049696575.1 Acidobacteriaceae bacterium
GACAAACGCGTGCGAACGAAATGTTCAGGGCCTCCGGTTCTCAACGCGAACCGCCAGCCGCCCCGCTGCGGGTTGCATTCGACGAGGCTGCCGTATTTCCCCAATTTTCCGCGTAAGAAATACACCAGCTGCGACACGAATTGCGCGCGGTAAGTCTTTCCTGTGATCGACCGAAGGTGATCGAGGATCTCCGCTTTGCTCCTCCACCCGGCTCTCCCGTCCTCGGGCACACCCGAAGCCAGGAACAGCAGCAAATGGCCCGCCAGGTGGGGGACCCGGACTGGTTCCGCGCTGAAATCGATTCTGAAGTCAAACGAACCTTTCGGTTGCTGGATGGCTTCCAGATGTCTGGCGGCATTCGCGGACTTGATCGTGATCACGCTCGGGATCTCCCGCGTCTCGTTGGGCCCGGGAACCTCGAGTTTTTCCGCGTTCGCGAGATCGGCGAGAAGCCTCGCGAGCCGCGTTATTTCTTCCTCCAAATCAACTGCCAGCTCGCGCGCCGCATCAGCCTTTGCCTGCAAGTTGATTTGCAAAACCTGAAACCTTTTCAAATTCAGCACAATTCTGCGCAGAGCCTCAAAAACGGTCTCATCGACGTGGATGATCCCCATCTTCCCCTCCTCTTGCACATCCGCGTCCCCAGTGGAAGCGCGACAGATCGCGCTTCCTGCGGAAGAACGCACTTTGCGTGCAGCCCGATTGCCCCTCTCAGCCAGCGGAAAACGTGACCGCAGTATGAGCGCAGATGAGCGCATGACAATGAAAGGACTTCGTTGGAGGAGACGTCGCTCCAGCGAGTCAGCGCTAACCTCTTTCCTGCGAATGCCAACCAGCTCCGGAAGCGCTTCCGTGGAACCCGTTGGAGGTCCACGTGAGTCTTCGGCGCGGCAACCCGGCCCGCGCAGGCCCCCCGGTGCGACGGGGCTTAAGCAGCGAGAGTCGTCTCAATCTTGCAGCCCGCGGGCAGTCTGATCGAGTCCGCGCTCACCGTGATATTCAAACCGTGGCGCTGGAGGTGGTCGCGAAGAAAGGTCACTGCCTTGTCTCGAGCCGGGCGGTCGCCGTTCCGCCAGACGCGCGCGTCGGAAACCAGATCCTCGATCGCAATTTCCCTGCGCCCCTCCAGGAAACATTTCATGCAAAGGGCAACCACGGCCGCTTTGTCCTTCGGACTGAAGTCCATTTCGTCATCGTCGAACAGCAAATAGCGAACCTCCTCCACCTGCGCCAGCTGCTCCTTCTCAATCCCCAGCGTCACCCGCGCCGGAGCCTTGAGCAGGTTGCGGCTCTTCTGCAGGAACAAAGACTTTTCAAGCGGGTACGGAGGATCCCAAGGTCGCGCCGGCTTATGCACCCGCGCGGTTACCTCGATCAGCGCTTCGAAGCGCGTTTCTCTGTCGATGGTTCCCAGCCCGGCGACTCGAGCGAATCTGTCCCTGGTCTTCCTGGTCCATTTGTAATTGGAAATCCAGCGCGCTGCCCCCAGCGTGCCCAGGCTGCTGCCGCCGGCAATCACCAGGACGATGACATCCCGCCCCCCAAACTTGATCGTGAATCTTTGTACGATCGCGTAGTCGTGACGATGCGACCCCTCCTCCTCCACTGTGTTATATCGAAACAGGCCAGCCTCGGGACGATTCTGCACCACACAGTGAAAATCTTCCTTCTTGCCGGATTCGGGCGGTACGATGGAAAACCGAAGATCCTTGGGGAAGTGCTCGATGATCTTGCAATTCTCGAACATTTGGGGACGTCCGATGAAACAAACTCCCCGCGCCTGACCCAGACCACTCCAGTCCGGCTGCTTTTCCGGCACGTGACGAAACCTCGTGTGCGGGTACCGTTCCGACGGCAGGAGCCGCGCGATTTCAACCTGCGCCTGAACGTCGCGAAGGTGATGCTCGTCGCAAACACTCAGAACCAGAGAGACGTGGTCCCCCACACCCGCTTCCTCCCGGAAAGGTTCAAAAAGCCAGTCTGCAAGCGTCTCCGCAGGGTTCTCTGCTTGCTTTTCACCGGCGACAACACCTCCGATCGCGTAGACCGCGGCCAGAGAAAGTGTGGCGCACCGCGCGAGGTCCTGCTCCTTTTCAGCCAGCGCCAGGTCCTCCAGCGTTCTGACTTCAGCCCGGGTGAACCGTTGAGCCTCATGCCTCGCGGGCAATGATCGCCAATACTTCTTTTTGGTCTCCGCGTCGCCCGCCTGCAGCAGCTTCCACAGTCTGGTGAAATCCAGATCTATCATTTTTTCTGATCCGCCTCGTGTGTCCGGAGTAGTCAGGATTATTCCACAGAAAAAGTCGCAAAACGCGTCTAAATTTTTCGCGTTGTAATGCGGAATGTGATCGCAAGTGTTCGCGATGGATGCTGCTTTCTTTTATCTCGAAACAGATCAGCCTCATGCGCGGCAAACCTCGGCGCATCGCGTGGTGATCGATCAACGCTTCGGTTTCCATGTCAGCATCGGGTACAGGTGCGAGGTTCGTTTCGACAATGGCCGGGCTGCTCTTTGGCGTGGAAACGGAATATGCTGTCGCGGGTCTCCGCCCCGGCGGGGAAGCCATGAGCCGCGAGGAGATCGTCACTTCCCTGATGGATGCTGCGCGCAGGCGTTTCGTCTGGGCGCCCGACCTGCACCCTGGCATGGGCATGTTCCTGCAGAACGCTTCACGGCTCTATGTGGACTGTGGTTCGCATCCTGAATTGGCCACGAGCGAGTGCGCGAATCCGTGGGACGCGGTTCGGTACATTGAGGCGGGACACAAAATGCTCGCTGAACTGGCTTCCTCCATCGAGGCCGACAGCGCGCCCGGCACGGAGATCATCTTTTTTCGCAGCAACGTCGATCTGAGTGGCACGCGGGCCACCTGGGCGTGCCACGAAAATTATCTTCACCGCCGCCCTCAGAATCAGCTCCAGCCCCAACTGATCCCCCACCTCGTCACGCGCGTGATTTACACCGGAGCCGGTGGCTTCCATCCTTTCTCCCAAGGGCTGGAATTCACACTCTCTCCCCGCATGGCTCACTTCGAATGCCTGGTTACCGAAAACTCCACGCGCGATCGCGGGCTTTGGCACACGAAATCCGAACCGCTCTGCGACGGTTACAAACGTTTGCATTTGTTATGCGGAGAAAGCCAATGTTCTGAAACGGCGACCTTCCTGAAGATTGGAGCCACCGCGCTCGTCACGGCGTTGGCCGACGCTGAACTGAAACCGGGAAGCGCGGTTCAATTAGCCGATCCGCTCGAGGCTCTGCGAACTGTCACCGGAGATCCGACCTGCAGCAAAAAGCTCCGCATGGTCAGCGGAGAGGAGCGCACGGCGATCAATATCCAGCGCCATTACCTCGAAATGGCCGAAGCCCACGCTGGTCACCTCTGCATGCCCGCGTGGACCTCCGATGTCTGCCGCCATTGGCGCTTCGTCCTTGACCTCCTCGAAGGTGCTCCAGATTCCGTCAGTCAGACCCTGGACTGGGCAATTAAATGGGCTCTTTACAAGAATCATGCTGCCCATAACGCCGGAATTCCCTGGGATTCCCTTCCAGTTTTGAATCAGGCGGCCGAACTGTCAAAACAGCCGGCGCCCACCGAGGGAGCGGATGATTTCGAAAGCATTCAGACTCTCACCAGGTCTGCCAAACGTTCGAGTCGATCCGAGGTTGAGTCTGCCGGCGTGGACCCGCTCCTGCATGCCCACGGCCTTCAGCGCAGCGACCTCGACAATCTCCTCGCACGGCGCCAGGAATTTTTCGCGCTGGAAACCCGCTTCGGCCAACTGGGATCTCGGAGCATTTTTCATTCGCTCAACGCTGCCGGGGTTCTCAGCCACCGCATCCCCGGAGTCGACAACATCGATCATGCCGTTTCTAACCCTCCGGCGGGAAGCAGGGCTTCGATTCGTGGCCAGGTAATCCAGCGCCTGGCCCGCGATTCCCATTTGCAGTGCGGCTGGGAACAGATCGTCGACTACAAAGAAAGACGGGTTCTCGACTTAACCGATCCATTTGCCCAGCAGGAGTCCTGGCGGCCGCTGGCGGAAATCGATGACGACGATGTCACAGAATCAGGGCCGCATGCGCGCAGAGAGGCCGCCCTGAGCCGCTACCTCCAGAGAGACTTCATCGGCGCTGAGGAGTTACTGCGCGGCTGCGTCGCCGAAGAGTTTGAGCTGCCCAGTACTTTCTGCCACCTCACCCGCGTTCTGCTCATGATGAATCGCGATGGCGAGGCGCGCGAAGAGGCTAACCATGCCTGGGAGCGTCGCGAGCTCGCGCCACCCTATGTCGTGGCGCGTACCCTGTTTTTTCGGTGCCTGTTCGCAATGCAGGACGGAGCCGAGTTCTCCGCCCCGCTGGGTCAGATCAAATCCGTTCTCCATCGATTTTCCGCTCACTCGGATTGGACGATCCGTCCCATGCTCGATCACCTGCGGCCACGCCTGGGTGAGCCCAATTACACCTTTCTCCGGGCCCTCGCCGATGCGCTCTCCAACCCCAGCGCGGTGCCTCGCCTTAATGACTTTCCCCAGTGGGTCGATGCGCCCGAAGCCTCCG
Source organism: Acidobacteriaceae bacterium (assembly GCA_049696575.1). Taxonomy (GTDB): domain Bacteria; phylum Acidobacteriota; class Terriglobia; order Terriglobales; family Acidobacteriaceae; genus Palsa-343. The sequence goes on from JBAVUB010000667.1 coordinate 4,562, forward strand.
GGGCGGACGCGCCCCTTCCTGCAGACGACCCAGATGACTTCGTCGAAACCGGGAACGATCGGGATCAGGACGACATGGACGTCGATATCCCCTTCTAACTCCTGCGCTACATCTCTTCCGCCCAATTAGCAGCCGCACGCAGGACCGATCAACGGTTCCACGCGCGGCCCTCGGCCCCTGAAATGTGGCCTACTCGCCGCTCTGTTGTCGGCCCGCTCGCACAAACGCCTCCGAGTTGCCCCTGGACAGGGCGCTCCGGATCGCTGCATCGCCGGCGGCGAGAAGGTTGTTGCCCTGCGAGCGAAATTGCTGCAGCCGCCCGTGGTCGCTGGGGTCGCTGTCGCCATCTGCCTGGCGGCGGGGTTCATCGTTGGTCCGTTCAAGAAAACGCATGGTGTCCTCTCCTGTCGATTAGCTTGCTGCTAAAACCTGGGTAGATCCCGCCTGACCGCTCGCCAGCTCTCTCAGCCCGTCAAGCAGGTCGGAGAAGTCGGTGCAGGCATCGAAGACGGACTGGGCCTCGGCCTGCGTGAAGGCAAGAGGGTCTTCCAGATCAATGGTGCGATACGACGGCCACGCATACCGGCCCCGGATTCTGAACGTCATCCTGTCCCAGTCCACGCTGTCGACCTCGACCCCTTCACTCGATGCGCGCCGCAGCAGCATCGCCCGCGTCCATGCCCGCGTGTCCTCGGGTGGATTCATCGTGAAGTGCTCGATGCGCTCCGGCGTCACCAGCTGCTCCGCAAATCCGCTCTCTTCGTACGCCCGGTACAAACCATCGCTGTCCAAACTGGAATAAAGCATGTCGATGACTTTCACTTCGGGTGAGTCCCACTCCAGTTCCGAACTCTGCTCCATCGCCCGCTCGATCGCCATCAGCTTCATTACCCAGTCCAGGCGGCGCGCCAGCGCCATCAGATCGCCCTTTTCAAATTTGATGAGCGTGTCTTCCCACAGCGCGATGATCTCGTCGGCGCGCGGCACCACTCCTTCAAAGACTCCCTGGGCTGCGTGTCGCTTCACGTCCTCCAGAAACGCCCGCTGCAGCTCGAGGGCTGTAAAGCGCTCACCTCCGATCAGCCGCGCGCTCGCTTTCAAAGTCGGATCGTGGCTGTAATCGTGGAGCGCCACCAGCGGATCGTCGAGAATGAGGCGCGCATTCACGAGGCCCAGCTCCAGCAGCGTGAGGATCAGCTGCATAATTCCTGTGCGAAGCAGCGCGGAGCCGTGCGCCAGTGCGCTGTCGAAAAAGATCACGTGCAGCCGCGCTCCTGCCGCCCATGGTTCTCCGGCTCGTGGAAAACCGCAAAGTGACTCGTCCCTGGAATTCACAATCGGCCGCTCGAAAGTCGTCTGCGGGCCCTGCAGGATTTCAAAAAAATCCGCCCGCTGGCTGATCTGGTACGGCGTCGGCGGCCGGTGATTTTCGGAACCGACTTTGCCTTGTCCAGTTACAAGAATGCTGGAAATTTGCAGCGACGCCAAATACTGAAGATAGTGCGGTCTCCGCCGGAAAATGTTATCGAAAGTCCGCCGGCTAATCAGGAAATTCAGGTGGCTCCCATAAGAGTGACCCAGCCCGTCGCTGTTATTCACCAACACCTGAATCCGCCGATGGTGCGGCCTGTCCTCATTCACTCGATCGAGAGCCGCTCGCACGATCCCGAGCATTCCGTGCCACACTGCAACCTGGTCATAGGCGCTTAGAACTTCTCCCAAAGCGCACTCGGCGTGATCCAGGTCGATGTAGCAGCACCCTCCTGTGCTCGCAAGGTATCGCCGGCTCACGTCCTGCGGGTTATAGCCCCAGCCACCGGCGGTCGGATTCTCGCTGTGAACGTTGCGCGCCGCGGGAGCCGTATAAGTTGATCCCGACCACCCACTATACGAATAGGTCTCCCGCCGCCGCGGAAAACCGTCTATCTCAGCCAATAGTGCATGCGACGCTTCATATCCGGAACCCGCCGGATGGTCGACATCCACGATAAAGTTACCCAGCTCGATATCTGCCCCGCATAACTTCGGCAGAGCAGGAGAATTCCATTTCGCTGAATTTCCGGTCATGTCAGGCCGCCTCGATCTGATAACGATGGGGATGGCTAACTCGACGTTCGACCAGGTCGACGCGAACGACATCGATATCCTGCGGCAGATCCGGCAGATAGTTGCGGGCATTGTGGGGCTTCAGCGACCCTGGCGCCGCGACGAAAAACTCGCTCAGGGCGGCGCTCACGTCTGCGGCACAAACTCCGGCTGCGCCCCCCTCGGCTTCCCGGATGCAGGCCCGCTCCAAAGCCGCTTGCGCGATTCCTTCAAGATGCGCGCCGCTCACCAGATCGGCGGCCCGCACCAGACGGCGCTTGCCGTCGCGCAGCGTCAGGTTGGCCAGTTCCGTCTCGGCGCTGTGCGCGAACAGTTGCGCCACCGCCAGATCGAGCAACGCTTCCCGGGCCGCGACCGGACCCTCGCCATTAGCCGCGTACGGAATGTCCGCTGGCATATGACGACCCAGAATCGCGCGGGCCGCCTTGCGCTTTGGCCGAGAGATGTGCAGCACCAGATCGCCAAGCCTTCCAGGCCGCAGCAGAGCTGGATCGAGAGAATCCAGCCGATTGGTCGCCGCCAAAATTACAATGTTGTTTCCCAAAGCTTCCAAACCATCCACTTCGGCCATAAAGGCGTTCAGCATGCGGTCGTCGATGTGGTGAGATTCCCCGCGAGTGACTCCGATCGCGTCGATCTCGTCCCAAAACATCACTACCGGAACCTCCGGTTCTGCCGTCGCAGCATCACGGGCAATACGAAAAATCTCGCGGTAGCGCTGCTCGGTTGCGCCGTACAGCCAATGGTTCAGCGAACCTGGCTTCACATTGATGAACCGGGAACGCCCACTTTGCGATAACCCGGCAAGCCAGTTACACGTCGAGCGAGCGATTTTGGTCTTGCCATTCCCCGGCGGGCCAGACATAAGAACACTCCGCTTGCGCGGCAGCTTGTACCTTGTGGTCATTCCCGGATGGAGAATATGAAGAGTCATCAACCTCTTTAACTGGTCGATCTCCGCTTCGAGTCCGCCAATCTCCTCAAACGAATCGGCCGGCGTCTCTTCCAGGAAATACTCCTCGCCCTTCGAAGCTTCGACTTTCTCCAAAGCCAGGCCGGCGGTGGGGTTAAAGCGTACGCCGTCCCCTGCCTTCAAGCCCTCGTCGCACAGCGACGGCTTGGGGACAACTACGATCTCCTCGTCGCGCGATCGAAGCACCATCCGACCGTCCGGGAGGCTGCGGCTGTACGTCGCAATCCCGCCGGTCAGGAAAACCGGAGTATTCGACTTTGAGACCAGACAGTTGCGCTCGTGACTCAGAAAAACCTCATCCCCCGGCCTTAGCTCTTCCGCGGCGACCCCTTCTCCGACGCGCACAACCCGATGATCGCCGCCGGTCTGCACGATCGCGCCCTCCACCTCGGGCGTGCTGGCATGGCCCACGAATACCGCCGGAAAATACGGAGGCTCAGTCAGGTTTTCGATCAGTTGCCGTAGCTCGCCGTGCTCTTCCTGAACCGAAGCGATCGTCTGGTGCAGCCCCTCGATCCGGCTCAGCAGGATGCGATCAATCTCCGCGGCATTTTCTGTCCCGTGTTTGCGCAGATGGGCGAGCATTTCCATCCGTTGGTCGACGGACATCGTGCCCTCGCCGCGCTCGAGATACTCCCGCAGCATTTCCATACTGCCGTTGGTGGCCTGATCTTCCGTCTTACGCGCCATGCAAGCTGTCCTCCAAAATGTAGAATCCCCTCGACTGCGTAACGCCCCTTCGATTGCCGAACATACTGAAACTCAGATCGAAAACCGTGTCGTTCGCCACGATCGCGATGCTGTAGGCCCTCGGAAATGCGGCCCGCATCACTGCCTTGTCATCGGCGGAAAAGAAATCCCGCGCAAGACTGCATGTCTTTTGCGCCTCCGGAGTGC
>JBAVUB010000668.1:0-5847 GCA_049696575.1 Acidobacteriaceae bacterium
CACTGTCCTGCTCACCGGCGTCATTCTCATCGTGGGCGCGCTTACTTTCTTCCCCGCTCTCAGCCTTGGTCCCATCCTTGAACACCTGCTTCTGCAGCATGGAGTCCTCTTTTCGTAACTCGAGAAATCCTCATGGCAAAAAAGCAAAGTCTCTGGAATCCCGACATTCTCCGCCAGGCCATCATCGACTCCTTCACCAAGCTCGATCCGCGCCTGATGATGAAGAACCCGGTCATGTTCGTTGTCGAAGTCGGCAGCGTGGTCACGACCGCCCTGCTCATCGAGGAAGCGGTCCGCCATCAGCCCATCGGCTTCAATCTGCAGATCACGCTCTGGCTCTGGTTCACGGTGCTCTTCGCCAACTTCGCCGAGGCCATCGCCGAAGGCCGCGGCAAAGCGCAAGCCGACACGCTGCGCAAAGCCAAGGGCGAAACTATGGCCTACCGCTTCCGTCCCGACGGCTCTACCGAAGCCGTTTCCAGTTCGCAACTGCGTTCTGGCGACGTTATCAAGGTTGAGGCCGGCCAATTCATTGCCGGCGACGGTGAGGTCATTGAGGGCGTCGCCTCTGTCGATGAGTCCGCGATCACCGGCGAGTCCGCGCCCGTCATCCGCGAAGCCGGCGGCGATCGCTCCGCCGTCACCGGTGGCACGCGCGTCCTTTCCGACTGGATCAAAATCCGCATCACCTCCAACCCCGGCGAAACCTTCCTCGACCGCATGATCGCTCTCGTCGAAGGCGCCACCCGCCAAAAGACGCCCAACGAAATCGCGCTCAGCATCCTGCTCGCCGGCCTCACCGTGATTTTTCTGCTCGCCGTCGCCACGCTGCAGCCGTACGCCATCTACTCACACGCGCCGCAAACCATCTTCGTTCTCGTCTCGCTGCTCGTCTGCCTGATCCCGACGACCATCGGCGCTTTGCTCTCTGCTATTGGCATTGCCGGCATGGATCGCCTCGTGCAGTACAACGTGCTCGCCATGTCCGGCCGCGCCGTCGAGGCCGCCGGCGACGTCAATACCCTCCTCCTCGACAAGACCGGCACCATCACGCTCGGCAATCGCCAGGCCACGGAATTCTTCCCCGCCCCCGACATCAGCACCGAGCGCCTGGCCGACGTCGCGCAGCTCGCCTCGTTGTCGGATGAAACCCCCGAAGGCCGATCCATCGTCGTGCTCGCCAAAGAGAAATACAATCTCCGCGGCCGCGACCTCAGCGGCATGCGCGCCGAGTTTGTCCCCTTCAGCGCGCAGACGCGCATGTCCGGCGTCGATCTGCCTGGCACGAAGATCCGCAAAGGATCCGCCGACGCTATCGCTCGCTACCTCGAGCAGCAGGGCTCCAGTCTTCCCCGCCAGGTCACCGATCGCGTCGAGGAGATCGCCCGCATGGGCGGCACGCCGCTCGTGGTCTCCGAGAACTCGACCGCCCTCGGCGTCGTCTATCTCAAGGACATCGTCAAAGGCGGCCTCAAAGACCGTCTCGCCCGCCTGCGCGCCATGGGCATTCGCAGCATCATGATCACCGGCGACAATCCCCTCACCGCCGCAGTCATCGCTCGCGAAGCCGGCGTTGACGACTTTCTCGCCGAAGCCAAGCCCAAAGACAAGATGGACCTCATCAAGCGCGAGCAGGGCAAAGGCAAGCTCGTTGCTATGACCGGCGACGGCACCAACGACGCCCCCGCGCTCGCTCAGGCGGATGTCGGTGTTGCTATGAACACCGGCACCCAGGCCGCCAAAGAGGCCGGCAACATGGTCGACCTCGACTCGAACCCCACCAAGCTCATCGAGATCGTCGAGATCGGCAAGCAGCTCCTTATGACTCGCGGCGCGCTCACTACGTTTTCCATCGCCAACGACGTCGCGAAATATTTCGCCATCATCCCCGCGATGTTCGCCGGCGTCTTTCCCGTGCTCAACGCGCTCAACGTCATGCATCTCGCCACGCCGCACTCCGCCATCCTGTCGGCGGTCATTTTCAACGCGATTATCATCGTCGCGCTCATCCCGCTCGCGCTCCGCGGGGTCAAATACGAGCCCATGTCCGCGCAGGCATTGCTGCGGCGCAACCTCATCATCTACGGCATCGGCGGCATCATCGTGCCCTTCATCGGAATCAAGATCATCGACCTGGCTCTCAACGGCCTGCACCTGGCCTGAGCAAGCAGCTATGAGCGGTTATTTGGAGAGAAGACAAACATGCGCAGCACTTTGAACATCGCCATCCGCTACACCATCGTGACCACGATTCTCCTCGGTATCGTCTACCCGCTGGTCGTCACCGGACTCGCGCAGCTTACCATGCGCGACAAGGCCAACGGGCAACTCGTCGTCCGCAACGGACAAGTCATCGGATCCGCGATCATCGGCCAGGGCTTCACCAGCGCGGGCTATTTCCACTCGCGCCCTTCCGCAGCCGGCAATGGATACGACGCCACCAGCTCCGGCGGCTCCAACCTCGCCCAGTCGAATAAGGCGCTCGTCACGCGCATCGACGGCGATGTCGCCAACTGGCAGAAGCTGAATCGCGGCCAACCCGTTCCCATCGGCCTCGTCACCACTTCTGCCTCAGGACTCGACCCCGAACTCTCGCCCGCCGATGCGTACTATCAGGTTGCTATGGTCGCTGCCGCGCGCCACTTGCCCGAAGCCACGGTCCACGCGCTGGTCGAATCGCACATCCAGGGCCGGCAGCTTGGCTTCCTCGGCGAGCCGCGCGTCAATGTCCTAGCGCTCAACCTCGCGTTGGACGACACCTATCCCACAAAGTAGTTGTCATCCCGACCGGAGCGCGCAGCGCGAAGCGGAGGGACCTGCTTTTGATTCTCTACTCCCTATTCCCTACTGCCTACTCCCTGCCTTTAGAATCGCCGCCTCCGCCAACGGCGCCATCACTGCAAACCCCGCCGCATTCGGATGCAGACCGTCCGCAGTCAGCTCCGCCTTCAGCATCCCGTGCTCGTCGACCATCGCTGAGAAGTAGTCCAGATACACAAGCCCATTGTCGGCGCAATATTTCTTCAGCCATTCGTTGAGCGCCAGGATCTTCGCCGGCGATCGCTGCAGAAAAAACCACAGCGCCCGCTGGTTGTAGTCATTGATTGGCATTACCGACGCAAACACCAGATGAATCCCATGCGCCTTCGCCAGCTCCGCCATCGTGGCGTAGTCGCCTTCGATCTGCTCCAGCGTCTCATCGCCGGTATTTCCCGCAATGTCGTTCGTTCCAGCCAGCACCACCACTACCGCCGGGTGCAGATCGATCACGTCCGGACGAAACCGCACCAGCATCTGCGGCGTCGTCTGCCCGCCGATCCCGCGATTGATGTAATGCTTCCCGGGGAAGGACTCATCGAGCTTCCAGATATCCGTGATGGAATCGCCAAAGAAAACGACTCGCTGCTCTCCCGGAACCGCCGCGCTCAACTGCACGTCAGCGTCATGATAGCGAGCCAGCTGCCCAAAATCGTTCATCAGCATCCGCGCATTCCCCTCGCGATAGAGCTCGAGGCTCCGCGCCGAATCGTACCCGTCTTTGGCGGTTCCCGCGAGCGGCGTCCCCACCGGCGAACCCGCACTCTGCGCCCGGCCCGGCACACTCAGCCAACTCAACACCGCAATCAGAATCACCTTTTTTTTCATCCCAACACCCTACCACCGCGTCCCCAACCATGAAAATCAGGCCGGAAGATAGGAGAATCCGGTGACAAGCTTGAGCGTAAAATACCAGCCATCCGGGACTGCAAACCCGGAGAAGTGAGTGCACTCATGAAACCGGCTGCCTGTTCGTCTGGTCGCCGTGGCGCCTCTGTTCTTCTGCTCACGCGAACGCGCTTCCTCGACCGCTCTTCGTCTTTGATCTCCCTCCTCTTCCTGCCGGGCCTGCTTAGCTGGGGCTGCGGAGGCAGTTCGTCCCCCTCGCTGCCGCAGGGACCGGCCTCCTCTGCATATTCCGATCAGTTCGACTACCTCTGGCAGACCTTCGACCAGAAATACTCCTACTTCGTTTACAAAAACATCGACTGGCAAGGTTTGAGCGATACTTACCGCCCCACCGCCATCCAGGCCACTTCCCAGGATCAGTTCATGCAGACCATCACCCAGATGTTGTCCAACCTGCATGATCTGCATGTCCACCTCATCAATTCCTCCGGCAATCTCCAGCAGACTTATACCCCCACTTACTTCATCAACTTCAATCAGACGGTATGGCAGCAATACATTCAGGCCAAAGGAACCGGGATTCAGCAGACCTCGGAGTACACCACGGGCTACCTCAGCGGTGTGGCCTACTTTGCCATTCCTGCGTGGGATTCCTCGTCCGGCCCACAGGCTGCCGACCTGGATGCCGCGCTGCAACCTTTTCAGAATACCTCCGCACTCATCCTCGACGTCCGCATGAACGGCGGTGGTGACGGTGCAACTGCTAACTCATTCGCCGGGCGCTTTGCGGATCAAACGCGCATCGGCGGCTACGATAAGTTCCGCGACGGCTCCGCCCACACCGACTTTGGCCCGCTGCAATCCCGCTCCGTCTCCCCACGCGGAGCCTGGCAGTATCACGGGCCCGTCTATCTGCTCATCGGGCGCGGCTGTTACAGCTCTAACGAGGACTTCATCGTGCAGATGCGTGAGTACCCGAACATCACGGTCATCGGAGATACCTCCGGCGGCCACTCGGGCTATCCCGTCACCTATCCCCTGTCCAATGGCTGGCAGTTCAGCGTCTCCACCTGGATCGATTACACGGCAGAAATGCAGATCATCGAAGACCAGGGTATTACCCCAGCTATCTTCGTCCCCACGACGGCGGCCGACTTCCAGGCAGGCACGGACCCGGTGCTCGATTACGCCATCAGCCACCTGGGCGGTTAACGATAGTCATTCCCAGCGACCAGGGAACCAGACGATGCCGGTGTACACTGCTCCCACTCGGCAAGCCTCCATGACCCGCTCCCAAAGAAACATCCCCGCCGCCATCACCCTCATCTTCGTTGCGCCTCTGGTCGCCGAATACCTCCTCGGCGATATCTCCATCCGCCTCCTCGTCGCGCTCATTCCGCTCGCACCCATGTATGGCGGCGGAGCTCTTCTCATCCGCGAGCTCGTCCGCCGCACCGGACGCGGCTGGCCCTCCATCCTCCTCCTTGGCGCGGCCTACGCCCTCATCGAAGAAGCCTTCACCACCCAGTCCCTCTTCAACCCCGACTACCTCCACCTCCACATGCACTTCCTCTCACACGCGTGGATCCCGTTCCTCCACATTGGCGGCTGGTGGACTCTCTTCATGCTCAACCTCCACACCTTCTGGAGCATCTCCGTCTCCATCGCTCTCGTCGAAGCGCTCTTCCCCTCTCGCGCCGAACAACCCTGGCTCGGCCGCCTCGGCGACTCCGTCATCTTCTTGCTCTTCCTCATCGGTTGCGCCGCCGGCACCGGCATCACGCTCAAGGGCGACCGCTTCGTTGCCTCACCCATGCAATTCCTCTGCGCCGGCCTGGCCTGCGCTGCGCTCATCGTCGCCGCATTTCTGATTCCTCGCCGTCGCCAACCCACTGCCCCAGGCCCCGTTCCGTCCCCATGGCTCACCGGAGCCGTCGCTTTCGTCCTCGGCTTCTGCGTCCTCATCGATCCACCCATCCTGAACTGGGGCGCCGTCGCCATCATGCTCGCCATTGACGTCGTCTTCCTCGCAATGGTCTTCGTCTTCTCCCGCCGCGCCGCCTGGACCCCGCTCCACATCCTCTCGCTCGCCGCTGGCGGAGCCATCGCCTACGGCACGCACGCCTTCCTCCAGCCACCCGTCGTCGGCGGCGCCCACCTCCTCTCCGCTCGCATCGGCAA
>JBAVUB010000669.1:0-4313 GCA_049696575.1 Acidobacteriaceae bacterium
CAATTTGCGCTTTCGGATTGAGCACAGCCAGGTAGTAAGTGCGGGCGATTTCGCGCGCTACAAGCAACTGGGCGTGATTGCATCGATGCAGCCCAATCATCTGTTAACCGATATGGCGTGGGCGGGAGCGCGGCTGGGGCCGGAACGCGAGAAATATGCGTACGCGTGGAAGTCCTTTCTGGATGCCGGCGTGCCGCTGGCGTTTGGGACGGATTATCCGGTCGAGCCGATTGCGCCGTTTCGCGGAGTGTATTGCGCGGTAACCCGCGAGAATGAGGCGGGCACGATGAGCTTTCATCCTGAACAGAAGCTGACGATAGGCGAGACGCTCTACGCGTATACGCAGGGGTCGGCGTACGCGGAGTTTGCGGAGGGATGGAAGGGCAAGCTGGCGCCCGGCTACGTTGCAGATTTCGTGGTGCTCGACCGGGATCTGAGGGCGATTCCGCCGCACGAAATTCTGGGTGCGAAGGTGCTGCGGACGGTGATGGGCGGAAAAACGGTGTACCCGAGCAGCCGGTAGCCCGTAGCCCGCGGCCGGTAGCCTCCAGGCGGTAGGGAGCGGCGTTCGGCGACGGTCAACGCCCGTTTAAGTTCCGGATGCCGCAGTCCACTGAAAATCGACCGGAGGCGTGGCCGGCCCAGTTACAATCAGGGAGATACTGCTCACAGGAGATCCCTCGCATGGCAACTGCCACTGTTGGACGCAACACCGCCGCCTATAAAGTCGCCGACCTCTCGCTGGCCGATTGGGGGCGCAAAGAAATTTCGATCGCCGAGCACGAGATGCCCGGCCTCATGGCGATTCGCCACAAGTATTCCGCGGAGAAGCCGCTCAAGGGCGTGCGGGTTTCGGGTTCGCTCCACATGACGATCCAGACGGCGGTGCTGATCGAGACGCTGAAGGATCTGGGCGCGACGGTGCGGTGGGCGAGCTGCAACATTTTCTCGACGCAGGATCACGCGGCAGCGGCGATTGCCGCGGCGGGAATTCCGGTCTTCGCATGGAAGGGCGAGTCGCTCGAGGAGTACTGGTGGTGCACGCTGCAGGCGCTCAGCCATGCGGATGGCAAAGGGCCGCAGCTGATCGTCGACGACGGCGGCGACGCGACGCTGCTGATCCACAAAGGCTACGAGCTGGAAGACGGCGACAAGTGGGTGCACACGCCTTCGTCGAACGAGGAAGAGCAGGTGATCAAGAACCTGCTGAAAGAAGTCCACGCAGAGGACCCGCAGTACTGGCACAAGGTGGTGAAGGAGTGGCGGGGCGTCTCAGAAGAGACGACGACGGGCGTGCACCGGCTCTACAAGATGAAGGAGCAGGGCAAGCTGCTGGTGCCGGCGATCAATGTCAACGACTCGGTGACGAAGTCGAAATTCGACAACCTGTACGGCTGCCGCGAATCGCTGGCGGACGGCATTAAGCGCGCGACCGACGTGATGGTTGCAGGCAAAGTCGCGGTGGTCTGCGGATACGGCGACGTGGGCAAGGGCTCGTCACATTCGCTGCGCGGCATGGGCGCGCGAGTGATTGTGACGGAGATCGATCCGATCAACGCGCTGCAGGCTGCGATGGAAGGGTTCGAGGTCGCGACCATCGAGGACACGCTGGGTCGCGGCGATATTTATGTCACCTGCACCGGCAACCTGGACATCATCACGCTGGAGCACATGAAGGCGATGAAGGATCAGGCCATCGTGTGCAACATCGGCCACTTCGACAACGAGATTCAGATGGACAAGCTGAATCAGGCTTCGGGCGTGAAGAAGATCAACATCAAGCCGCAGGTGGATCAGTACAACTTCCCCGCCGAGGGCAACAAACCGGCGCACAGCATTTTTATTCTGGCCGAAGGGCGGCTGGTAAACCTGGGCTGCGCGACCGGGCATCCGAGCTTCGTGATGAGCAACAGCTTCTCGAACCAGACCTTGGCGCAGATCGATCTGTGGAGGAATCGCGACACGTACGGAATCGAGGTTTACACGCTGCCCAAGCGGCTGGACGAAGAGGTGGCGCGGCTGCATCTGGAAAAGATCGGCGTCAAGCTGACAAAGCTGACGCCGGCGCAGGCGGAGTACCTTGGGGTTTCGCCGGAGGGGCCGTACAAGAGCGAGCACTACAGGTACTAGCGGTCAGCGGTCAGCGGATAGAAAACAGAGCCGGGAATTGGCTGATACCAGTTCCCGGCTTTTTTCTCCGTGCTCAAAGTCGCTGAGTTGGATCCGCAAGACCAGCTATTTTGCGGCGGTTTCGGCCAAATGCTTTTTGTAGATCGGCGATAACTCCCGGAGGCGGGCGACGGCGGCGGGGACTAATTCGAGCGCGGTGTCGATGTCAACGTCGTGGTTTTGGCGGGTGAGGGAAAAGCGCAGGCTGGCGCGGGAGCGGGCGAGAGGCAGTCCCATCGCCTTGAGGACGTGAGAAGGCTCGGTGGAACCGGAGGAGCAGGCCGATCCGCCGGAAACCGCGAGGCCCTTGAGGTCGAGGGCGATGACCAGCGCCTCGCCTTCGAGGTGATCGAAGTAAAGGTTGGTGGTGTTGGGAACACGCGGCTGCCCGGCTCCGTTGACGCCGCACTCTTCAATTCTGGAGAGCAGGCCCTGTTCAAGACGATCGCGGAGGACGCCGATGCGGTCGTCGGTGCCGTCGGTGAGCGCGGCACGGGCGATTTCGGCAGCTTTGCCGAGGCCGACGATACCGGGGACATTTTCTGTACCTGCGCGGCGCTGGCGCTCGTGGGCTCCGCCGAAGACGAGCGGCTCGAAGCGGGTGCCGCGACGGACGTAAAGGATGCCGATGCCCTGAGGCGCATGCAGCTTGTGTCCGGAGATGCTGAGGAGATGGCAGCCGATGGCCGTAACGTCGATGGGAACCTTGCCCGCGGCCTGGACGGCGTCGGTGTGGAAGGCGACTTCGGCCTCGGCGGCGATTTTGCCGATCTGCTCGACGGGCTGGATGACGCCGGTTTCGTTATTGGCCATCATGATGCTGATGAGCCTGGTGTTCGGCTTGAGAGCGCGGTAGACGTCGAAAGGATCGACGACGCCACCGGAGGAGACCGGCAAACAGGTGACATCGATGCCGCGCTCCTGCGCTTTTTCGGCGCAGTGCAGAACCGCATGGTGCTCAATGGCGGAGGTGATGAGGTGATCGCCGGGGTGCAGGATGCCGAAGACGGCGGTGTTGTCGCTCTCGGTCCCGCCGGAGGTAAAGACGATTTCAGCCGGGCGGCAGTTGAGGAGGGCGGCAACCTGTTCGCGGGCGCGCTCGACGGCGGCGCGGGCATGCTGGCCGTGCTGGTGGATAGAGGAGGCGTTGCCGAAATTGTCGATGAAGAAGGGCCGCATGGCCTCCAGCACCTCGGGAAGCAGAGGGGTGGTGGCATTGGCGTCCATGTAGATGCGGCGCATACTTCCATTGTAGCGGGGCTGAGAGCGGGGCAGGCTCGGCAGGCGGCAAAAAGCGACCGCAAGTACCCGGTAAATTCAGGCAAAATTAAGTGACGGGAGGCATCCTGTAGGTATGCGGGCGCTGATCGTCGAGGACGAAGCTCGGGTCGCGGAGAATATTGCGGCGGCGCTGCGCGAAAGCGCTGGTCTGGCGGTGGATGTGGCTGCGAACGGACCGGACGGCGTGGAACTGGGGCGGCAGGCCAATTACGACCTGATTGTGCTGGACCTGATGCTGCCGGGAATAGACGGGCTCGCGGTGCTGAAGGCGATTCGGGCGAAGGGGCAAACTGCGCCGGTGCTGGTGCTGACGGCAGTGATGGAGAAAGCCTCAATCGTGAGGCTGCTGAATTCCGGAGCGGACGATTATCTGGCGAAGCCTTTCGACCTGGGTGAGCTCCTGGCGCGTGCGAAGGCGCTGATCCGGCGTGGTAAAGGCGTGAGCCATCCAAAGATCGAAGTGGCGGATCTGGTGATCGACACGCTGGAGCGAACAGTGACGGTGGCCGGTAAGCCGGTGGAGCTTTCGCCGACGGAGTATCGCGCGCTTGAGTATTTAAGCCATCGTCCGCGTTCGGTGATCTCCAAGCAGGTGCTGCTGGAACATCTGTACGACTACAACTGGGAGCATCACTCCAACGTGATCGAAGCGCACATTTCGAATCTGCGGCGCAAGCTGAACCGCGGGCGAGAAGGCCAGTGGATTGAGACACTGCGCGGACGCGGGTACCGGCTGATGTCAGGAGCGGCGGGCGGCGGTGCAGCATGAAGCCCCATTCTCTTCGCCGGCGCCTGATCGCGGCTGTGCTTCTGCTGGAGTGCGCCCTGGTGGCGGGCCTGAGCGGCGCGTCGCTGCTGTATCT
>JBAVUB010000670.1:0-5342 GCA_049696575.1 Acidobacteriaceae bacterium
TACCAGCCCCGCGGCTCTGGCGGTTCCTGCGAAGGCTCAGGGCCCACGCCAGGCGGCAGAATTTCCGGCTGTGAAGCATACCGCCGTCCCCCGCGCGATTCCGAGTCCATACTGCTACCCTATCGTCCCCGAACGTCGCTGACAAACGAATTTCATTTCCCGCCGTTCATCCCGCAATGACCGGCGGAAAAACCGTCGTGGCGGCCCTCACATACGCATTCCCCCGCCATTGTTTACAATCTCTTTTTCAGCGCCCGCATGCAGGGCACCTTCCGGAGCCATCGCCTTGAGCAGTGACAAAAAGATCGCCCGCGCGCTGCTGAGCGTGACGGACAAAACCGGCCTCGTGGATTTCGCCCGTTGCCTCGCTCGCCATAAAGTCGAGCTCGTCTCCACCGGAGGCACCGCCAAAACCCTCCGCGATGCCGGCCTCTCCGTCCGTGAAGTCGCCGACTTCACCGGCTTTCCCGAAATGTTCGACGGCCGCGTCAAGACCCTCCACCCCAAAGTCCACGGCGGCATCCTCTACATGCGCGGCAATCAGACCCATCGCGACCAAGCCGCCGCCAACCACATCGAGCCCATCGATATGGTCGTCGTCAATCTCTACGCCTTCGAAAAGACCGCCGCCAATCCCGACGCCAGCTTCGCCGACATCATCGAGAACATCGACATCGGCGGTCCCTCCATGGTCCGTTCCGCCGCCAAAAACTTCGAAGACGTCGCCGTCGTCACCGCTCCCGCCCAATACGGCCCCCTGACCGACGAGCTCGACTTCAGCCTCGGCATGCTCAGCCGCGAGACTCGCTGGCGTCTCGCCCAGCGCGCCTTCGCCTCCACCGGCATCTACGACACCGCCATTGCCAATGCCCTCGAGCGCATGGAGCCTTCCATTCCCGGTCAGCCCCTCCGCCACAACAACCAATTCCCTGAGACCCTCCGCATCTCCTACCCTCTCGCTCAGAGCCTGCGCTATGGAGAGAATCCCCACCAGCACGCCGCCCTCTATCGCGATGGCTCCGGCGGCGGCATCGCCGCGGCCCATCAGATCCAGGGCAAGGAACTCAGCTACAACAACCTCGTCGACCTCGATGCCTGCTGGGATCTCGTCCAGGAATTCGAAGAGCCCGCTGTCGCCATCATCAAGCACACCAACCCCTGCGGCGTCGCTACCGGCCACAATCTGCTCGAGGCCTTCCGCAGGGCTCTCATCGCCGATCCCGTCTCCGCCTTCGGCGCCGTCATCGGCCTCAACCGCGAAGTCAACGGCGATACCGCGGAAGAAATGGCCAACCTCTTCGTCGAAGCCATCGCCGCTCCCGCCTTCAGCGACGACGCCCTCAATCGTTTCGTCTCGAAGAAGAACCTTCGCCTCGTCGTCGTCCGTCCCGCCCACGACGCCCGCGTCCTCCGCCAGATTTCCGGAGGCCTTCTCCTTCAGGATGCCGACAACGTTCCCCTCTCCATCACCGATCTGCAAATCGTCACCCGCCGCGCGCCCACGGAAAGCGAACTCAACGCAATGCTCTTTGCCTGGAAGGTGGTCAAGCACGTCAAGTCGAACGCCATCGTCTACGCGCGCGACGGCCAGACCATCGGCGTAGGCGCAGGCCAGATGAGTCGCGTCGACGCCGCCCGCTTCGGCGCCATGAAAGGCGTGCTCCCCCTCGCCGGCTGTGTCGCCGCCTCCGACGCCTTCTTTCCCTTCCCCGATGGATTAGAAACCGTAGCCCAGGCCGGTGCCACCGCCGTCATCCAGCCCGGAGGCTCAGTCCGCGATAAGGACGTCATCGCCGCCGCCGACCGCCTCGACCTCGCCATGATCTTCACCGGCGTCCGCCACTTCCGCCACTGATCGCCGAGAGCTGTCATCCGGAGCGCAGCGAAGTACCTTGCGGTTGTTTTTTAGCGTTTTCATCCTGAGCGAGCGCCGCCACAAAACTCGCCAGCGAGTACCGCCCTCAACCGGCGCGCCAATGGCGGCTTCCGGAAATCTTTTAGGCAGCGCGAAGCGGGCTCAGCACTCGATCAGAGCCCCTTCCCTGGATGGACCCGGTTGGCTGCTGCCGCTCGCCAGAGCGGCGGGGGTCCAGGGAATCCCCAGCTGCATCGAGCGCAGCAGAGCTTCGCAGTCGCCTGCCGGGAGGGCAGGACTGTAGAAGAATCCCTGGATCTCGCCACACTTCTGTTTCTGCAGGTAATCGATCTGCTGGCGCGTTTCGACCCCTTCGGCTACGCAGGTAAGGCCCAGGTTGCGACCGAGAGTAATGATGGTGCGGACGATGGCTTCGGCAGCCGGCTGGGAAGCGATATCGCGAAGGAAGGAGCGGTCGATCTTGATGCGGTCGATGTGGAAGCGGCGCAAATAGGACAGCGACGACCAGCCCGTTCCGAAATCGTCGAGAGAGAGGCTGACGCCGAGGCTTTTCAGGTCGCTCATGATCTGAATGGTGGCCTCGGTGTCGTCCAGCGTGAGGCTCTCGGTGAGCTCCAGCTCGAGCCATTTGGGGTCGAGTCCGGTCGTACGCAGAACCCCCTCGACGGTGGCGACGATGTCGTCGCGATAGAACTGCTGGGGCGAGAGATTGACGGCGACGCGGACGGGCGGGAGTCCCTGTTTCTGCCATTCGAGGTTTTGCCGGCACGCCGTTTCGAGGACCCAGTGACCGACCTCGGCCATCAGTCCGAGCTCCTCTAATTGCGGTATGAACTGCATCGGAGGAATGATCCCGTGTTCGGGGTGGCGCCAGCGTAGCAGGGCTTCCATTCCGGTGATGCTGCCCAGTTTTGTCGAAACGAGCGGTTGGTAATGGAGAACGAATTCGCCTCGGTGAAGGGCGTGGCGGAGGTCGTTTTCCAGCTTCTGCCGGAAGCGGGTTGCCTCGGTGAACTCCGGCGTGAAGAAGAGATACGTACCGCGCATTTTCTTTTCCGCCTGATACATGGCGGCGTCGGCGATCTGGAGGAGGAACTCGGCGTTTTCTCCGTCGACAGGATACTGGGCAATGCCGATGCTCGCGGTGGTCATCAGTTCATGACCATCGATTTGATACGGTTCTGTCAGAGCGCTCAGCAGCTTGCCAACCACGCACTCGACGTCGCTGTTGCCGCAAACGGCCGGAAGGGCGATCACGAACTCATCTCCGCCGAGGCGGCCGACGATGTCGCTTTCGCGGAGGGACTCGCGCAAGCGTTGAGAGACCGCCTGCAGCAGGTGGTCGCCAATGTGGTGGCCAAGAGAATCGTTCACGTTCTTGAAATGATCGAGGTCGAGCATCAGGACCGCAACGCGGCTCCGATTGCGCCCGGCAAGCGCAATGCATTGGCTCAGGCGGTCCTGGAGCAGGATCCGATTGGGAAGCCCGGTGAGCCCGTCATGCAGAGCCATGTAGCGGATCCGGAATTCGGCCTCTTTGCGATCGGTGATGTCACGAGCGATGCCCATCGTGCCGATGACCTTGCCGCGGTGGCTGCGGAGGGGGATTTTAGTGGTCAGCACCCAGGTCTCGCGGCCGTCCGGCCAGGTTTCTTTTTCTTCCATGCCAGCGAGCGGCTGACCTGTGCGGAGAATCTCTCGCTCGTCCGCCAAAGCGCGATCCGCGTGCTCGGCGCTGAAAAAGTCCGCATCGGTTTTGTTGACGGCCTCGCTCGGATCGGCGAGTCCAAAATAATTGGCCATCGACCGGCTGACCTGCAGGAAACGGCTGGCGCGATCCTTAAAGAAGACGTTGTCCGGGATGTGGTCGAGGAAAGCTTCGAGCAAAGACCGCTGCATCTGAAATCGCCGGTCGGCGACGGTCTTGAGCACGACCAGGGAGATGACAACCAGCAGGACGGTGAGAATGGCTCCCACGCCGATGCCGCCGGAGGCTCGGTGATCCGGGTTGTCGGAGACGAAGCGCACCGCCAGCATCATTCCCAGCAGGGTTGCCAGGAAAGCGATCACCGCGCTGGGTATGCCCGGGATTTGCCAATGACGTTTCATCAGTATGGCAGTGCTCCCACACGAGGAGCGGCAAAACTGTGAAAGCCCTTATTAGTCAATCGTGAACCCATACAACGAGTCGCGAGATACCACTATCGTCCAAACTGGTCCCACTTTTTGGCGTTTGGCGTGTGACGGATATCACATCCTGCCCCCCGCTCCTTAATCATCCTTCTAAGATCACGCCCGCTGGGCTATCTTCCCCCCCAACCCTCAACGGCGGGTGCTCTTTCCCGAGGCCCTATGCCGGACAACGACCGAAACCGGATGGCAGTCCAGCACCTGCTGGCCGATGCGGATCGCGCTCTCGCCCTCACCGAGTTCGAGGACGTTCGCGGCAGCCGGGAAATCGTCGGGGAAACGATCGCCAGTGCCCGCCAAAGCTATATTGACCTGGTGAGGCGCCACCGGACCCTCAGCCTGACCGTCGATGAGCAGACAGCGTTCCAGCAAATCCTTGATCGCCTCCGCGCACGCCTCCGTTTCTTCGGCGCATCCATCTGAGTCGGCGCGTGGGGGGCCCACGCAAGCCGGGTTTGGCTTGAGCGAGGTGGTTCCATGTTGTGCAGAGTGCGATGACAACCCCGCCCCCCCGCTTCTCTCCACCCGTTTCCCTCTTTCCCTGTCAGGTCCGACTAAGTACGATCTAATGATTACGCAATAGTTAATGCCATGTGTTACCACATAGTTAATGACGCTATTTTGGGATGCTATGAGGCACCCTTGGTGATCCCCGTCACAGCCTGGCGACACATCCACCGCGAATCATTGTCGACTGTGGCACTGCTGCAAACGCCTGCGGCGGGAGATATGCATGAATGCCACCCACTTGTCTGAGCGGCCACGTTGGAGCGTCACATGGTATCTACGTACTTATCGGGGACGGCGCGGGGTGTTGCGTGAGCAGCATGACGCCGTTTCTCCAGCGCCTTTTCGACGAAGATTCGTGCGAGCATTATCTCGAGTACACGTTGATCGCGATCCTCGTTGCGCTTGCCGCATTCATCGCGGTCCACGGTCTGGGCAACGTGATCAGCAGCGAGCTGAATACCGTCGCCAACAGCTTCTGAGCGAGCCTTATCGCCGAACCAGGCAGAGACAATCTCTGGCGGGGTCGCCCATGCAGGCAGACTGGCCCGGGGCTCGATTCGTCAGACTCGGGATTGCGCGAAGCGCTGGCTCTTGCCTCCCGACGGCTCGGGTTCGCCGGGATGAGGTTCGTATCGGGGGCCGGCTTCACAGCTTGCAAAAAGAAGACCCCCGCCGCCCCCGGCCAGGTTCACCCCACAGCAAGAAGCTTAAGCTCACACCGTGTGCTCCCTAGATAACTAACTCCCGGCCATCCACTCATTAGTAC
>JBAVUB010000671.1:0-4955 GCA_049696575.1 Acidobacteriaceae bacterium
GTTTCGTTCGTGTAACGCACCCCGAATCCGCCGCCGATATCGATGTGCTCGAGGCGAATCCCTTCGCGCGCCAAATCTCGCACATACGACGCCAGCCGCTTCAGCGCCCGCCGGTAGGGCGCGACGCTCAGAATCTGCGAGCCGATGTGCGAAGTGATTCCGCGCCACGCGATCCAGCGCGAATCCTTGTGCGCCAGATAGAGACGCCGCGCTTCCGCCCAATCGACGCCGAATTTGTGATGATGGTGTCCGGTCGAAATGTGCGGATGCCCGCCCGCAAGCACGTCCGGATTCACCCGAATCGCAAGCGATGGCCGCGCGCCGCCCGCCGCCACATGCCGCGCCGCTTCGCCCATCAGCACTTCGAGCTCCGCGCCCGATTCGATGTTGAACGCCAGAATCCCGCCGCGCGCCCCCGGATACGTCAGCGCCTCGCGGATCTCCTCGCGTGTTTTCCCCACTCCCGAAAACACAAGGTGCTTGCCCGGAACGCGCAACCGCCGCAGCCGGTCGAGCTCGCCGCCCGAAACGATATCGAAGCTGCTCCCGAGCCCTGCGAGAATTCGCAGCACCGCAAGATTCGAATTCGCCTTCACCGCGTAGCACAGCGTGTGCGGCAGCGCGCCAAACGCGCGATCGAGCCGCCGGTACGCGTCTTCGATGCTCTCGCGGCTGTAAATGTACGCAGGCGTGCCCGCCGCTGCGGCAATCCGCGAGAGCGCCACATCTTCGCAGTAAACCTCGCCCGCCGCGCGCGGCCCGCGATACGCGTACTTCGGCGTGTACGCGGTCGGATCAGCGCCCGCCGCAGTTTTCGCGCGCTGCGAATTCCTTCGCGCGGCCGTCATCGGAGCCCGCGCACACACTTCTCAGAATGTCCCGGGAAAAACATGGTCCACCATCATACAAATTCTCGAGGGAAAAGCCACGCGGCGCACGCGCACGGAGGCAAATCCTCGGCCCTGATTTGTGCTCTTAGATGATCGTCGTCTCTCGGTGGAGGGGTGGGCCTTCAGAGTCCGCGTGCAATCATGTCCTCGCGTTCAAGCGTGCGGATGCGCCTTGTCGTACACGTCCATCAGCTGCCGGATGCTGGCCTGCGTATAACGCTGCGTCGTCGAAAGCGAGACGTGCCCCAGCAGCTCCTGGATCGCGCGCAGGTCCGCGCCGTCCGCCAGCAGGTGCGTCGCAAACGCGTGCCGCAGCGAATGCGGGTGCAGGTCCCAGTTGACGTTCGCCAGCCGCGAGTATTTCTTCACCAGGTGCCGCACCGACCGGTCCGTCAGCCGCCCGCCGAAATGGTTCAGGAACACGGCCTCGGGATTCACCTCCACTCGTGCGGTCGTCACAAGCTCCTCGCGCACCGGCCAGTACGCATCGAGCGCCTCCTGCGCCTTCCTCCCGTACGGCACCACGCGCTCCTTGTTTCCCTTGCCCAGCACGCGCAGCATCTGCCCGGCCTGATCGATGTCGCCCCGATCGAGCCCCACGAGTTCGCTCACGCGCAATCCCGAGGCGTAGAGCAATTCGAGGATCGCGCGGTCGCGCTTCAGCACCACTTTCGCTTCTTGCTCGGATTGCGCCGTCGGAGGCCGCTTGCGCTGCGATTTCTTCCCGCGGGTTTTCTGCCCGAGCGTGTCGAGGAAGTCGTTCAATTCTTCCGCCGTCAGCACGCGCGGCACCCGCCTCGCCAGCTTCGGCGTTTTCACCAGCCGCGCCGGGTTCTGCTTCGTATATCCCTCGCGCACGCAGAATTTGAAAAAACTTCGCAGCGAAGCGAGCCTCCGCGCCACCGACGCCCTCTCCAGCCCCCGGTCGTACATCATCCCCACGTATTCGCGCACCACTCGGTGATCGATCATGCTCAGCGCCGGCGCGTCCTGGTCCGGCGGCGTCACGAACGCCGCAAATTGCTGCGTGTCCCGCCGGTATTCCCGGATCGTCTGCGGAGAGGCATTGCGCTCGTAGCGCAGGTACAGGATGAATCTCTCGATCGCCCGTTTCATCAGTCCCGATCCACCGCCGCAATTATATGCCGCCGCACCAGCCGCCCGGCGCAACTTCACGCCGATTGTGCAATCTCTGAGGACGAGGCCCGGTCCTCGGGCTCCCTTACGAATTCAGAGAGCCTCTGCTTCTGCAGCCACGCGAAAACAATCGCCGCGGCGGCCTGCAGCAAAAGCGCGGCGATCCACAGCCCGCGCTGCTCTTGCCAGAAATCGACGCCCTGCGAAAAGAGCGGCGTCGGCACCAGAATCGCCGTGGCTGCTGCGCTCCGCCCGCTGTTGTACAGATTGAGCGCGCTGAAGATTATGCAGGTGCTTCCGTAAAACACGCCGAGATACAGAATCGCCGTCAGCAGCTGGCGCTTTCCTCGTCGCAGGCTCATCCATTGCAAGTACAGAGCATCCCTTGCCAGCCATACCGCGAGGAACATCACCTGGTATATCGCTAACTTCAAATCCCATTCGCTCGCCGGGTACCGGTAGCGATTGATCAGCGCGACAACCGCGCCACCCGCCAGTCCGACGGCTGCAACTAGATAAGGCGCCGGCCATACCGCGGCTCTCCACGCACGCTCGCCAAGTTCCCGAAAGCGACGCCGCACCCGTTCCCGATTCCGCAGCAATACGAGCCCGAGCGCTACGAAGAGAAACATCCCGAACTGCAACAGAGTCAATTCCGCTGCGTGCGGCGCCGTCGGATGCCGTTCAAACTGAAACTCACCAAACCGCACGAGGCCGGATTGGAAAGTCGTCGTCCACGGAAAAGCAGCGAGCATCAGGAGCACGAGGTACATCGACAGACCGAAAGCCTGCGTAGGCGAGTAAATCTCGTAGAGGCCAGGCTCGCGCTTCAAGTTCCTTCGAATCGCCAGAAGAAACCATGCTGTCAACGTCACGTAGACCAGCATCAGGAACGCAAAGTGCGGAACATTCCATCCGAACAAGACGTCGCGCCAGCCCCACACCGGTGCAATGACGCGACCCGGTATTGTCATGCCGGGGAATTCCGGGCCGAGCATTTTGGCCGCGACAAACGGGCTCAGGCTTCGAATCGTCCATCCGTTATAAGCGGTCGGCGCATAAGTGACTCCCGCCGCAAGAAGAAAAAAGAGGATGGCCACCGCCGAGCCTCCTCCTCCTCGCCCCATCATCAACGAAATCAAAAGCGCGAACGCATGATACGTAATCGAGCCAAGCAGGAGAATTGCATACGCCCCCAGCAAAAGTTCCGGGGAAATGCGCGCCTTCACCGCCGCGATGAGCGCGACCGGCATCAGGCAAAGCACAAGAAAATATGCAGACACAGGTGCCCCGAAGAGTTTTCCGAGGGCCAGCTCCAACGAGGTCATCCGCGTCACCCGCTGGTAGTCGAACGTATTTAGGTCCTTCTCCCGGTGCACCGACTGCAGACAGAAGATGCCGCCACCGATCAGCAAGATTCCAATCTGAATGTTCAGAATCAGCGCCAGCACCGCGCCCGCCCCGATCAACCCGTCGATCGTCATCGCCACGTCGGAGCGGACAATCGACTCCCACGCGGTCGCCGACACAACCGCGCAAATCACGGCGGCGGCAATCATTCGTCCCGGCCGTAATTGAATCCGCGCATTCCGGATCAGTTCTGGATTGTCGAAGAGCAGGCTCACATCACCTCTCCGCTCGACACTCGCGAATACAGCCGTTCAAACGTCTCGGCAATCTCTTCGACCCCACACACCGGCGCGCCCGCAGCCACAAGTTCCCTCACGAGAGCCGAAAGCTCCGCGTCATCACCTGCGAAGCCGAACCGGGCGCCGGTTGCCTCGGCGGCCACCTCGACGAGCCCCGGTCTCGCAGCCAGCCAATCGGCGAGAGCGAATCCTTCTGCCGCGAGTTTGATCCGGAAGCGCCGCACGCTCTGGCCTTCGCGCATCACGTCTTCGAGACGGCCCATCCGGAGCAGCCTGCCCTTTTCCATAATCGCGATCGACGTGCAGATCTCCTCGAGGTCCGCGAGGATGTGCGACGTGATGAAGATGGTTTTCCCGGACGCATGCAAGCTCTTCAGCAGGTCTTTCAGCTCAACTCGGGCCTTGGGGTCGAGCCCCGCCGCAGGCTCGTCGAGGACCAGCAACGGCGGGTTGTGGATGATGGCGCGTCCGATCCCGAGCCGTTGCTTCATACCGCGCGAAAGCCCGCTGATCAGTTCGTCGCGTTTGCTCTCGAGAGTCATCAGCCGAATCACCTCGTCCACACGCGAGGGAATCAGCGCTGGGTCCATCTTGTAGGCATGCGCGAAGTAATCCAGGTATTCCCAGACTTTCAAGTCGTCGTAGAGCGAGAAGAAGTCCGCGAGATAACCGATACAACCCTGGGCCCTTTCGGGTTCTTTCTGCACGTCGACTCCGTTTACCGTGATGCGGCCTTCGGTTGGCGACTGCAGCCCGCAGATCATCTTTAGCGTCGTCGTCTTTCCCGCGCCGTTCGGTCCGACCAAGCCGAAGACCTCGCCAGTCGGCACGTCCAGCGTGAGCCGGTCGGCGGCCACGATTTCGCCAAGCTTCCCCGACGGCAGGTCATACTGCTTCGTTACGTTATCGAGATGGATCATGGTGGTGCGCCATGTTCCGCCAGAGGCGCGGCAATGTCAACGCGCACCTTTCCCATCGTCGTCGCAGGCGCAACAAGATGATGGCGCACGTCGAAAACGTACAGGCAATCCGCCCTGTCCTTAAGTTGTCCTCGCGTACAGTATTTCCTCCGCGCCATCCTGCTAGCCTACTTCGGTAGTTTGAAATGAAAAATGGAGACTCAAATGACGACCAACCCAGCCCACCTCGACGACGCTTCCGAGGCCGCGAACCAGCCCGCCCCCGCCGCCCAGTCGTCCGCAATCACGCTGCGCCCCAGCCCAGCGCTCGCCGCCGATTTCCCCGCGCTCAATCATGCCCTCGTCTTTCTCGGCGAAGA
>JBAVUB010000672.1:0-2263 GCA_049696575.1 Acidobacteriaceae bacterium
GTTCTGCATGACGTAGCCGCCGGGATGGGCGACGTCGCCGAGCACGTAGACGATGCCGGCTTTGGGGACGATGACGGTATAGCCGGGGCGGACGAGGATATCCGCGTTGAGGGCGTCGTCGGCGCGGTTGGGAAGGAAGGCGCGAATCCGCTCGCCTGCTTTGCCGCCGCGCTCGATGACGATATGGCGGTCGGCGTATTCCGTCAGTCCTCCGGCGAGGGAAAGCACGTCGATGAGGGAACGCGGCGCGGTGACGCGCACGGTTCCTGGGTGAGCGACCTGGCCGAGAATGGTGATGGTCTGGGTGGCGTATTCCTCGACAAAGACGGAGACTTCGGGGTGAAGAAGGTAGTTGCCCTGGCGGTATTTTTCGGCGATGCGGGCGGCGGCTGCGGCGGGGGTGAGGCCTTGAACGGCGACATTGCCGGCCAGGGCGAGGGTGATTTCGCCGGAGTCGAGGACGCGGGTGTGCTGGTCGAGTTCGGATTCGCGGAGGACGGTGATGCGGAGGAGGTCGCCGGGTCCGATGAGGAGGCTCTCGGGCGGCGTGCTGGGATCCGCTGTTGTTGGTGATAGGGACTGCGCTTCCGGCGTGGCTGCCGGCGTTGCGAGCGGCACATCGGGGACTGGGACCGACTCGGGGGGCGCGGAAGAGGCGGGCTGCTGGGCATGGGCGGCGAGGAAGCAGCAGAGCAGCGCGGAACAGACGGCTATGCGAGGCATGAATTCAGGCTTGCGCACAGGCAACTCCATGAGGGACGCCCTGGAGGATGACGCCGAGGACGGCGTGATCGGGGACCTGGCGGCTGAGAGCGTGGAAGGCGGGGAGAACCTGATCGCGTTTTGTGTGACCAGCGTGGGCAGTGACCAGCACGGCGTCGGAGAGTTGGGCGAGGACGAGCGCGTCGGCGAAAACGGCGGCGGGGCTATGGATGACGATGAAGTTGAAGTCGTCACGCCAGGCGGCAAGCAGGCCAGCCATGCGCGTGGAGGCGATGAGTTCGGAGGGACAGGGAGGGCGCGCGCCTGCATGAACGACCGAGAGCAGGGGAAGTCCGGCGATGGATTGAGTGAAGGGCAGGATAGCGGAGCTGGAAAGCATTTCGGTGAGTCCGGGATCGGCAGAGGGACAGGCGGCGGGGGCGGAGCGCAGATCCGCATCGACAAAGAGTACCGAAGAGCCATGCTGCGCGAGCACCGCGGCGAGGCTGAGAGCCAGGGGAGGCCCCTGTGGCTGGGAGCTGGGGGGTTGGGAATTGTCCGGAGTGGATCCGGTAATGGTGATGATCTGCGGCGCGCGGCCGCTGTGCGAAAGCAGAAGAGAAGCGCGCAGACACTGCAGGGCTTCAACGAACGGCGACTGCTGCATGGGAAGCTCAAGATCGGAATCGGCGCTGGCCTGGAGCGTCAGCAGGGAATGGGTTGCGCTGGGGACCCAGCGGCGATACCACGGCTCGGCGAGATAATACTCCGGCACAGCGGCGAAGACCGGCGCATCGAGAAGAGCTTCGAGGTCGGCGGGGGTGTGAACCGCGGTGTCGGTGAGTTCGCGCGCGAGGGCGGTCGAACATCCAACGAGGGCACCGGCAGTGAGCGCGAGGGCGGTGAGCCAGGGCAGGCTGGGACTGGTGGGGTGGTCGGGTGGAGGAATCAGCGCAGGACTGACAACGGCGAAGTTGCCGGAGTGGAGGCCCTCGAGGATGCCGGTTTGCTGGAGACGGCCGAGAAGGCTGGTGTAGAGGGAGCGGCTTTCGTCGGCTTCCTGGCGGGCGAGCCGCAAGGCGACGGTGGTGCCGGTGAGCCGCGAGGCGAGGTCCTTTTGCTGCTGGAATGCGTCACGGGCGGCGTTCTCCGCCTGGAGGGAAACTTCGTAGTCGCTGTGGGCGCGCTCGCCGAGGCGATGGACTTCCTCCTGGATCGAATCCTGGATATTTTCGAGGTGGGCGCGCTGTTCGGCGACGGCCGGCCAGTTTTCGCCGTAGCGATTGGCGGATTCCGCGATCTGCGATTTGGCGGTGGATTCCTGGGCGCGCAGGGATTGCAGCAGGGCGAAGGAGTTTTGGGTGTTGGTTCCGGCGGCGGGATTGCCGCCCAGGCCGGAGAGGGTCTCAGGGTCGCCGCTTTGGACGGCGCGCCAGATGGCCTCGCGGACGATGCGGCTGGACTCGGCGGCGGACAGCGCGGAATTCAGGGAATCGAGGCGGGCGAGGACGACGTTGTGCGCATCGTAGTCGCCGTAAGCGCCGGAGACACGGTCCATGGC
>JBAVUB010000673.1:0-1601 GCA_049696575.1 Acidobacteriaceae bacterium
CGTCAGGGGACTGGCCGTCCAGGCGGACGCGCTTCGCGCCACAGGCGGAGAATGAAGAGCCCGTACTTACAGGAGGCCTCGAGCCTTCACTTCCAGATATTCATTGATGGCGTCGGTGCGGAGGGCGCCGGGGGTGGTTTCGACGACGAGGACGCCTTTGGAGCGGAGGCCGGCGAGGATCTGACGGAGGCGCTCGATGACTTCCTGAGCGGCGGCTGACTCGAACATTTGGGCCGCGGTGCGCGGCTCGCGGGCGGCCATCGCGCGAATCTCAGGGTGGTTGAAGACGACGAGCAGCACGAGGTGGCGGCGGGCGAGGTCGACGGCGGCATCGGCGATGTCGGGACGGCGCGCGCTGTCGGCCATTTCGGTGATCCAGAGGACGAGCGAGCGGCGGCGCTGGAGCTGGCCGAGGCGGGCGGCGGCACGGAGATGGTCTGCCTCGGAGCCTTCGACGCGGGCCATCGAAAGCGAATCGATCATCATGCGCAGCGCGGTCGCGCCAGCGGCGGGAAGAAGCTGCTGCTGGATGGCGCGGCCGTACACCAGGAGGCCGGCTTTGTCGCCGGCCTGCATGACGGTTTGCGCGAGGGCAATGCCTGCGCCGCAAGCCTGATCGAGCTGGGTGAGACTGAGGAGGAAGGATTCGTCGGAGGCGGCGTCGCGGAAGGTTGGCGTCAGTGAGGATGAGCTCGTGGCAGCAGCAGTGCGGCGCAGTTCGAAGACGGTTCCGGAGAGGCGGCCGGCGTCGAGGACGATCCATACCTGCTGGCTGCGCTCGGTGGTGAATTCGCGAGTGACGACTTTGGCGCGGCGGGCGGTCGCGGGCCAGGAGATATTGCGCATCTCGTCGCCGGCGCGGTAGTCGCGTAGGTGGTCAAACTCGCGGCCGGTACCGGTGAGGCGGAGACGGCGGCGCTGCAGCTCGATCTGGCGAATTCGTAACAGATACAGTGCCGTATCGTCGTCGGAACGGTCCATGGCGGGGTAGACGCGGATTTTCTGCTCCGGCCGGGCGAGAGCGCGGCGTTCGACGAGGCGAAGACGGCCAGGCCAGCGGAGCCAGACTGCACCCAGAGGAAAATCGCCGCGGCGATTGGGAGTGACGGTGAAGAGGAGGCGAGCGGGATCGCGCGGATAGACGGTGAGGCCGCCGGAGGGTGGAAGCTGAGCGAGCGCGGGGTGCAGGTCATCGGCGAGATGGACCTGCAGGACGCTGCTGGTGGCGTGCTCGACAGCGATTTCGATTCGCGTTGCGCGGCCGAGGACGGGCGAGTCTATGAAGGCGCGGGTGAGCCGCAGAGCGGAAGGCGGCGGCAGGGAGGACAAGTCGAAGAGGATGAGCAGGAGGACGAGAGCGTCCCACACGAGCATGAGGACGAGCCAGTGGAGGCCGAAGAATCCGGGGACGGTACAGAGGAGGCCGGCGAGGAACAGCAGGATGGAGCGCCGGGTGAGCGTGGTGTTGCTGAAAATTCCCAGGCGGCCGGGGGAGTCCGCATTGGCAGTGACCGGGGCCGGGATGAGGGTCTGGATCATTTTGGGAGCGGCGTGGCGGCGAGCACGTCAGTGAGGATGCGATCGGGATCGAAACCCTCGAG
>JBAVUB010000674.1:0-2318 GCA_049696575.1 Acidobacteriaceae bacterium
GTTCTGCATCGCGGCCTGCGCGTTGGAATGCTGAGCGGGCAGGGGCGCGATATGGCGCTCGCTGCGGGCCGCCTCCTGGGCCCGCGTGGGGCGAATATTCAATCCACCGCGACCGCCGTTGAAGCTGACCCGAGTGTTGGAAGCGTGCGCGATGCGGTAGTCGTACACGTTGTGAATCGCGTGCTCGTTCACGCGAGAGACGGCGGTGTTGTAGTAGAAGGCATTGTTGCGCCAGTAGCCGCCTTCGTAGCCATCGCCGTCGTAGCCGAATCCATAATGGACGCCGCCGTAGAAGCCGACGTGCGCTCCCCAGTAGCCGTGGTACCAGCGATAGCGGCCGCCATAGAAGCCCCAGTAGCCGGGTGTCCACAGTGCGCCGACATAGGGCGCCAGCACCCACGCGCCTGGAACCCAGTAGTAGCCGTCCGGGGAGTAAGCCCAGTAGCCCGGCGTCCAGATGTAATCGTCGTCGGGGCAAGGCGGCTGATCGTAGTCGGGCAAATCCGGCGGCGGATCGGGGGCGGCATCGTACGCGGTGTCGGAGTAGGCACCGGGATCCTGATCGGAGGCAGGATCCTGATACTGATCCTGCGGGGGAGGCGCCTCGCTGCTCGCGCCCTGATCGGGCGCCGGAGGCGGCGGGTCCTCGTTGTTGGCAGCCGGCGTGACGTTGCTGGCGTTGGCCAGATTCGCGGAGGCTGGGTCGTCGCTGCTGGCGGGCTGGGTCTGATTCTGCGCCTGCGTTGGATTCTCATTGCTGTGGCAGCCAGCCAGCGCGAATGCCAGGAACAAAAATATCGAGAGGAAAAACTTGCCGAACCTGCTCATGAGTCTTTTAGATGCGGGATGGGTGCGACGGGGAAACTGCTATGCTGCCACGATGAGACGGATTGCAGCAGCGCTGGCCTGTGTGGGGCTGGTTTTGGCGCTCAGCGAGGCGGCGGTTGTGCGGGTTCGAGCTCAAAATCCAGCGCCGGGGCACCGGGAGGCAGCGCGCATGCATCAGGCAACAGGGTCGTTCGAGGTGAAGATGGCTCCGCAGAAGGCGGATAACCCGCAGGCGGAGGGGGCGGGGCTGGGCCGGATGTCGCTCGACAAGCAGTACCACGGCGACCTGGAAGCGGCCAGCCAGGGAGAGATGCTGAGTGTGCTGGACCGGCAGAAAGGCTCCGGCGGCTACGTTGCGATGGAGCGGGTCACCGGCAAATTACAGGGGCGCAGCGGAAGTTTTGTTTTGCAGCACAACGCCACGATGAACCACGGCGTGCCGTACCTGAACATCATCGTCGTGCCGGACACAGGCACCGGCGAGCTGGCCGGCATCTCCGGCTCGATGACGATTCGCATCGAAGGCGGGCAGCATTTTTACGACTTCGAGTACGCGATCGATGCGGGGCACTGAAGCGGCTTCCGCATTGCCTCAAAATTCCAGCGAATCCGGTTTGTGTTCGGCTGCGAGGGCGTAGCTCGTGATCGCGTCGAGCGCGCTGGGTTGCGTGTCGCGAAGCGCTTCGCCTGCCAGCAGAATGGTGGGCGCAGGAAGGGTTGGAACGCGCTCCAGCTGGGCGAGTGTCGTTCGCACAATTTGCTGCTCGGGCTGGCCGGCGCGGGAGATTATGACGCAGGGAAGATCGGCGGCGAGGCCTTCGCTGCGGAGTTGCGCGGCGATCGCTGTGAGGTCCCGACCGGGCATATAAACCACGCGTGTCGCGCCGGATCGCGAGGCGGGCTGGAGCTTCGACCCGGCCGCGTGATGCCCCGATGAGAAGCTGATGCCCGATGCGCTACGGCGATCAGTGAGCGGACGGCGCAGCGCGGCGGCGGCAGCAAAGGCTGCGGTGATCCCGGGGACGACCTCGAAGGGAACGGCGGCGGCGCGGAGAGCGTCCATCTCTTCGCCGGCGCGGCCGAAGACCAGGGGGTCGCCGGATTTGAGCCGGACGACGGACAATCCGCGGCGCGCGTAGTCAATCATCATCGCGTTGATTTGTTCCTGCGAGATGTTTTTGCGGCCGCAGCGTTTGCCGACGTTGATCACCAGTGCGCGCTCCGCGTGAGTGACGATGGCGGCGGGAACCAGATCGTCGTGGAGAACGACGTCGGCGTTCGCCAGCAGACGCGCAGCTTTGAGGGTCAGCAGCTCGGGATCGCCGGGTCCTGCGCCGACCAGATAGACCGTGCCCGGTTGAGAAGCTGTCATGCGGGCGCCTCGACCTTCTGCAGGGTTCGGGTTTGTTCGTGGGCAAATTGGCGCGCGGGGCAGGTGGGTGAACCGCAGAGGGGACGCAGCGCCAATTCGTGGAGGAGGAGGTTGCGAG
>JBAVUB010000675.1:0-1857 GCA_049696575.1 Acidobacteriaceae bacterium
TCTCTGTCTTCCAGGCGGGGCAATTTGTCGTTTTGCGGCTGCTCGTCGATCCGGGCAAACAGCCCATCTTTCGCAGCTATTCGCTGTCTGATCTGCCCGCAGCCGACCATTTCCGCATCAGCGTCAAGAGCGAATTGAATGGGATCGGAAGTTCCTTCTTGTGCAACCGTACGCAAGAAGGCGCGGTACTGGATGTTAGCGCGCCGCGAGGAAGCTTTACTCTGCGTCCCGGCCAGAATCCTGTGGTTCTGCTGAGCGCTGGAGTGGGTGCAACGCCGGTGATGTCGATGCTGCACGCACTCGCTGCCGAAAATTCGCAACGAGAGATCTGGTGGATCTACGGAGCGCGCAATCGCGTTGACCATCCATTCGCAGAAGAATCGCGTTCATTGCTGAAGCACCTCGCCCGTGGACGAGAATACATCGTGTACAGCAGGCCCGCTGCAAACGACCAAGTGGGGGCAGACTTCGATGCTCCCGGACACATTGACATAGCTTTGCTCGAGAGAATTGGCGTGTCAGAGGGTAGTGACTTCTATCTGTGTGGTCCGCCTGCATTCTTGCAGAATATGCGCAATGGGCTGCGAAGCTGGGGGGTGCTCGCCGAGAATGTGCACACGGAAGTCTTCGGTTCTCTCGAGGCTATTACACCAGGTATCGCGCAGGTTGTTCACACTCCGCACCAACCACATGGGCCGCGCGGATCTGGACCGCTAGTCTCATTTGCGCGCAGCGGGATTACCGCCGCGTGGGATCCAAAGTTCGCGAGCCTGCTTGAACTGGCAGAAGCGTGCGATGTCCCGGTCAGATGGTCGTGCCGGAGTGGAGTCTGTCATACCTGCATGACCGGTCTAGTTGACGGATCGACTGTCTATAGCCCTGAGCCGCTGGAGAGGCCCGCTCCTGGGAACGTGCTCGTATGTTGTGCCCAACCAAACGCGGGTGTCACCCTGGATCTTTGAGAGAGATGGGAGGAGTCCAATCATGCGTTCTGATATCGTGCCCGGAGGCGTTTTCCCCGATTACGAACTGCCCGATCACACCCGGATAATGCGCAAGCTCAGTAAGCTACAGGGTGATGATCCGCTAATCCTTACGCTTGCGCGCGGCCACTATTGCCCAAAGGAGCACCAGCAGCATTTGGAACTCGCCGCGTTCTATCCGAAAATCGCAGTGGCGTACACCCAAATCGCCACGATCGCCACAGATGATCACCACACCCTTCAGGAGTTTCGTGCGTCACTCGGAGCGGAGTGGACCTTCCTCTCGGACCCCGGCCGCACGGTTCAAAAGGATCTCGACATCCAGGAGTACACCGACCCCGAGCACAATCCAATGATTCCGCATACGATCGTGCTCAAGCCGGGCCTCGTGATTTACAGCATCTATAACGGCTACTGGTTCTGGGGGCGCCCATCGCTCATCGATCTTTGGCACGATCTGCGCGCCGTGACGAGTGAAATCCGGCCAGACTGGGATCTGAGTAGCCCCGGACTCCGGGAGGCTTGGGACGCACGTGACTTCTCGCGTTTCCACGGGTGGAACAAGCAAGCGAAGACACCCGCAACTGAATCGAAGGAGAAGGTCGATCCGAACGTTCGATGACGCCAGTGCTCCGATTGCGGCGAAGAAGGGGTTAGTGTGGGCATTTGTTGTTGAGTGGTGAGAGGAGTGAAGAATGCGTGTATTTGTTGCAGGGGCAAGCGGAGCAATTGGCGAGCCGCTAATTGCGGAGTTGATGAAGCAAGGGCACTCTGTTGTGGGAATGACAAAGAGTGAGGCAGGGGCGAAGGGACTGAAAGGCCAGGGAGCCGAGGCGGTGATCGTGGATGCGCTTAATGCGGCGGCGTTGGAGGC
>JBAVUB010000676.1:0-2980 GCA_049696575.1 Acidobacteriaceae bacterium
GAGGAGTCCGCTGCGGGCGCGGATGACGTCGAGGTCGCCGACCTGGCGCATGGCGGAGGCGGTGAGGATGTCGCCTGCGGTCGCGGAGATGACGATGCTGGCGATCATGGCGGTGGTGGCGAGGAGGGCGGGGGTCATCGGGGGACCTCGCGTATGACGCAGGGGCTAAAGCCCACCTCTTTATGGAGCGTTATCGGCACGACTGAAGTCGTGCCCTGATACAAAACCCGATGTCGCGCAGATGCGACTGAAGTCGTGCCCTGATACAACACCGCAGCGGGTACCCGGCGAGAATCGCTCATGGGCGCACCTCTTCGGGAGCGGCGAGTGCCGGTTCGCCGTGGTGATGGCTGTGGTCGGTCCAGGAGGGACCGCGGGTCACGAATCCAACGCCCGCGGTGATGAAGACGACGCCCAGCCAGCGGAGTGGCGAGACGTGCTCATGGAGCCAGAATTTCGCCAGCAGGGTCATGATGACGTAGCCGAGGGAGCTGGCGGGCAACACATAGGTGAGGTCGGCCCAGGAGAGCGCGGTGAGGTAGGACGCGAAGAATCCGATGAGCAGCACGATGCCCGAGGCGACCCAGGGGGAGAAGATGGCGTGGATGAGCTGGGCGGGGTGGGCGAGGGAAACGGGGCCGAGGGATTTCATGCCGCGCGCGAGAAATGTGTCTCCGCAGGATGCTGTGATGGTGATGACGCCCAGCACCAGGTAACGGCGGAATGTCATGGTGGAGTGGGTCATGGAGCAGCCGGTAGCCGGTAGCCTGTAGCCGGTGGCAAAGAGCTGCCGGTACCCGGTGGCCTGCGGCGGATTGCGAAACCCATCACCGGTATGCCTCGAAAAAGAACTTAACCCCGAGAGCCAGCAGGAAGGCGCCGACAACGATAAAGGTAAGGCGTCCTGACCAGGTTGAGCTCTTCTGGCGGTAGGGAGCTCCGGTCTCAATGTCTGCTTTGTAGAAGGTCTTTCCGAAAATGCCCCCGAGAATTCCTGCGCACCCGAAGACCATAAACAGAATCCACATCTCCGCCTTCCTTTCGGCGGTTCCTAATCGCGACTTACTGCCGAATACCAGCTTCCGGCTGTCCGTATCCCGCAACCTTTAACCGTTTTTTCGCTACCGGCTACCGGCTACCGGCTACCGGCTACCGGCTGCACTCATTACGCCTGGGCGCGGGCTTCTGCGCCGGCTTTCTGGGAGCGCGCTTCGCGGACCAGCTTCGATCGCTGGGAACGAGTCTTCAGGAAGGCCTTCGATTCGTGATAGAGGCGCTTGACGTCGCCGTTCATGATGGCCTTGCTGACCACGCGCCACGCGGCTTTGGGGCGGAAGAAGTATTCGTCGTAGAAGCGGTGGACCATTTCGAGGACGTAGTCGGCGGGCAGGCCGGGGTACTCGATGTGGGCGATCTGGTGGCCCAGCTCGTCGGTCATCTTGTTGTCGTTGGTGATGAAGCCGTTGACGCGGGCGTACTCGTAGAACTCGGTGCCGGGGAAGGCGTGGGCGACCGAGACCTGGATGGTTTCGACGTCGAGCTGCTTGGCGAACTCGATGGTGTTGCGGATGGATTCTTTGGTTTCGCCGGGAAGGCCGAGGATGAAGTCGCCGTGGATGGTGAGGCCGAGCTTGTGGCAGTCGCGGGCGAAGTCGCGGGCGCGCTCGACGGTGGCGCCTTTCTTGATGTTCTTGAGGATCTGCGGATCGCCGGACTCAAAACCGACGATGAGCAGCCGGGCGCCGGCTTCGCGCATTGCTTTGAGCGTGTCGTAGTCGGTGGTGACGCGGGAGGTCGAGGACCAGGTGAGCTTCAGCGGCTTGAGCTTGCCGCAGAGCTCGATGGTGCGCGCCTTCTGGATGTTAAAGGTGTCGTCGTCGAAGAAGAATTCCTTGACGGCGGGCCATTTCTCTTTAACCTGCGCCATCTCGGCGGCAACATCGTCGGTGGAGCGCTTGCGCCAGGCGTGACCGCTGGTGGTCTGCGGCCAGAGGCAGAAGGTGCACTGCGCCGGGCAGCCGCGCGTGGAGTAGAGCGCGACGAAGGGATGGAGCAGGAAGGGGACGTTGTACTTCGTCACGTCGAGGTCGCGCTTGTAGACATCGGTGACCCAGGGCAGCGCGTCGAGGTCTTCGATCTGCGGGCGGTCGGGATTGTGCACGACCTGGCCGTTTTTGCGATAGCTGATGCCGAGTATTTCGCTGAGGGGCTTGCCGTTGGCGTACTCGACGACGGAGTAGTCAAACTCCCGGCGGCAGACGAAGTCAAGGGCGCGGCACTCGGTGAGCGCTTTGTCGGGGTCGGTGGTGACGGGCGGGCCGACGAAGGCGATTTTGATGTTGGGGTAAGTGTCTTTGACCTTCTGGGCCCACTGCTGGTCGCCGGTCCAGGCGATGGTGCTGGTGAAGAGGACGAGGAACTCGTAGTCCTTGAGGATTGCGACGACCTGCGGCCAGGTGATGTGGTGGGGGTTGGCGTCGAGGAGGCGCGCGCCTTCGAGCATGCCGGCCGGATACGCGAGCCAGACGGGGTACCAGTAGGACTCGATTTCGCGGGTCGCGGGCCAGCGCGAACTGGCGCCGCCGTCGAAATTTTCAAACGAGGGAGGGTTCAGGAATAAGGTCTTTAGCGGCATAGGCAGTCCTTTCAGTTTACCACTCAGAAACGAGGCAACAGGCAGTAGGCAACAGGGAACAGCCGGTAGCCGGTAGCCCGTAGCCCGTAGCCTGTGGCTACTTCAGAGATGCGCGAACCCAGGCGTCCAACTGGCCGGTAGCGCGGAGCAGGTTCAGCTCGACTTTCATCAGGGAGAAGTTTGTGTCGAGGACGTCGGCGTACCGCTCGCGCTCGTCGATGTGGGCCTTCTGCGCTTCGGCGGGCGAGACCTGGGGGGAGTTCGGCGTGCCGGTCCCGTTGGTTAGTTCCGTCTCGATGGTCTTGAGTTGCTCCTGGGCCAGCTCACTCTGGACCTGCGCGACGC
>JBAVUB010000677.1:0-1752 GCA_049696575.1 Acidobacteriaceae bacterium
GCGCTGCATCGTCCTGCGCCTTCTGGCGCGCCGCTTCGATCCTGGCTCGCTCCGCTGCCTCGTCTCCCGCCTTGATCTTGCGGATGGTGATGATGCGCGAATCCTCCGCCGTCTGCACCGCTTCGCGCGCGTAGGTGATTTCCTGCTTCATCTCCTTCTGGTGAATGTCCATGGACTGCGCATTCTGCAAATCCTGCTTCGCATTGGCCATGCTCTCCGCCGCATATTGGTCCGCCCCCGCGGCCTCGGCAATCTGCACCGCATTGACTGCCTCGTACAGTTCCAGCGGCGAGCGGTCGTCGCGCGTAATCGGATGCAGCACCGTATGCCGCCCCGCCGTATCCGTGTACGCGCCGCGCGGCAGCAGACTGTAGTGGGCATTCACAGTTTCCAGCACGCCGACGGTCTTATCCTTCAGCAGATAGTTCTGCATGACCACCAGATCGCTCGGCATGGTGACCGCGAAATACGGCTCCGCCGTCAGGACCAGCCCAAACGACTGCAGATTCGTCGTCACCGTCGTGTCCGCGTGCCCGTGGGTCCAAAGCACCTCGCCCAGATTCACCGGGCGCCCTTCCGGTGTGATCGCCCACAGCACATAGGTCAGATACTCAATGCCGAATCCGTTGGCCGGCCCCAGTCCTTCGAAATGCGCCTTGATCTCCGTCCGCCCATTCAGGCTGTTCACTTCCGCCGTGCCCTTCGCCAGAGGCAGGAGCGGCGTCCCCTCAAATCCAATCTTCGTCGAGCCGCTCCGGTGAAAGTAATTAACCGCCGGAATATCCCGCGCTACCACCGTGATCTTGTAGACCGGAATCCCGGCGTCCGTTTGCCCCGACGGTTGCTGCCCGGGGTTCTGCGGCCAGTGGTCCGTCTGCGTGGGGTTCTGCTCTTGCGCGAGCAATATCCCGGAGCTTGCCAGAACAACCGCCAGAATCGAAAGTCTGTTCATAAAATGGATCTCCCGTTTTCTTCCCGAAGCGAGGGTTCGAACCGAATTACGCTACCGTTCCTGGGATGCCCGCCGTTCCAAGCGAAGATGGCTGCTTTCGGTCGAATTCGCCCTTTATTCTCAGCATCCTACTCGCTCTCAGGCGCATCGCTCCGAGTTTCCCCGCGCGGCGTTACCATGTTTGTTCCATGCCCGTCGCCGCTATGTTCCTTGAGCTTCGCATCGAGCACGCCCATTCTCTCAAGGATCGCCGCCAGGTCGTCCGCAGCCTGAAAGAAAAGCTGGCGCACGCATTCAACATCTCCATTGCCGAAATGGGTGAAGCGCCCACGTGGCAGTCCGCGACGCTCGGCATCGCTGCTATCTCCGGCTCGCGCGATTATCTCTCCGGGCTGATGCAACTGGTCGAGCGCGCCGCGGTTCGCATCGCCGAAGGCCTCGGCGCGGAAGTGACCGTCTCCTGGGATTTTCTCGACTCCGCAGACTCATAGCCGCGCAGCAACCCCAGCCTCATCCCGCGCATGTATTATGAGCGTGCCGCGATTTGCTCTCCCCTGCGATCCCGTGGCTACCCGGCTCCTGCGGCGATGATCATGAGCCGCAACGGTTCCTTTCGATCGGAGCAGCCTTCAGGAGGATTCATGAAAAGATTCATTGGCCCCATGGCAACGTTCACCGTCCTCGCGTTTGCGGTTTTCGCGCTTCCCGCCCGGGCGCAGCGCCCCGCCGGACATCCTGGTTCGGCCCAGCGTCCCGCCCCCGTTGGCCCCGCCCGCCCCGTAGGACCCGCTCACCCCGTT
>JBAVUB010000678.1:0-19538 GCA_049696575.1 Acidobacteriaceae bacterium
GTGCCTCTCCCGGCTCGCGCTCGCCGTCCGCCCGCCGCCGCCCACCGTCATCGCGTGCCCGCGCCGCGCATACCGCCACACCGGAATCGACCCCAGCACCAGCCCCGACAGCACCGCTAGCGCCAACACAAATCCCAACGACCATCCGTCCAGCGAAATTTCGTTCAACCGCGGCAAATTCGTTGGTCCCATCGCCAGCAGCAGCCGCACCCCTCCATACGCCGCACCCACCGCCAACACCCCGCCGATCAACCCCAGCAGCAAGCTCTCCACCAGCAGCTCGCGCGCAATCCTCCACCGCCCCGCGCCCAGCGCCGCGCGAATCGAAAGCTCCAGATGCCGCGCCTCCGCCCGCACCAGCAGCAGGTTCGCCACATTCGTCCACGCGATCAGCATCACCAGCCCCAGCGTCGCCATCACCACCCACAGCACGCTGCCTACGCTGCCGATCACTTCCTGCTTCAGCGGCAGCAGATGCGGCGTGATCCGCCACTTCTCATACCAGTGCGGATCGGTCCCCGGACCATTCGTCCACGAATCCATCCACACCGGAATCAGCCGCGCCACATCCGCGTTCGCCTCCGCCACCGTCACCCCAGGCTTCATCCGCGCGATGCCCATCAGTCCAAATCCCGCCAGGGTCTCCGCGTTCCGATTCAGCGCCATCGGCTCCAGCACATCGAAGTCCCAATCCCCATCCACCACCCGGAACCCGCGCGGCATCACCCCCACAATCTCCCGCGTCTGCGCATCCACCTGGATATTCCGCCCAATCACCCCGCGGTCTCCGCCAAACCGCCGCTGCCAGTACCCGTAACTCAACATCACCGGCCCCACGCTGTGCGGATCCTGATCCCCATGCGACAGCCATCGCCCCACTGCCGGCGGCACATCCAGCGTCTCCAGCACCCCATCGCTGATCAGCGCCGCACACACCTCTTCCGGGCGCGCCACTCCCGTCACATTCACCGTCCGCCGCTGCCAAACACCCACCGACTGGAAGGTCCGGTTCTGCTCGCTAAAGGTGAAATACATCGACCCCGACAGCCGCAGCTGATCCCGAAAATCCGCCAGCCCCTCCGCTCCCGGCGCCTGCAGCCGCAAGCTCACCAGCTGCTCGGCGTGCGGATACGGCAGCGGCCGCAACAGCACGCTGTTCACCACGCTGAACACCGCCGTGTTCGCGCCAATCCCAATCGCCAGTGTCAAAATCGCCGTCGCCGCAAATCCCGGAGCCCGCCCCAGCCGCCGCATCGCCAGCCGCGCATCCGCCCACAAACTCTCCACCCGCGGCCACTGCCAAACCTCCCGGCTGCGCTCCTCGATCTGCATCACATTCCCAAACTCCCGCCGAGCCGCGAATTCAGCATCACCGCGCGTCATCCCGCGCTCGACCAGTTCCTCAACCCGCTCGTCAAGATGCTCCCGCATCGACTCCGCCAACTCCTCATACCGCCGCTGCCGCGAAAAGAAGCTCTTCATCCTGTCCCTGCCTTAGCTGACGCTGTCCTGTCACTGATCGCTGATCGCTGCGTTTCCGCGCCCTGTTTTTCTGAACGCTATCCGCTAACCGCTATCCGCTTTTCCATTCCCTACTCCCTACTCCTTGCTTTTCTCACTCGCTTCTCAGCGCCGTCGTCGGATCCACCTGCACCGCCCGCCGCGCCGGCGCGTACGTCGCCACCACCGCCACCACCAGCATCGCCGCAGCCACCACCGGATAAACTCCTGGTGAGCCAAAGTGGAGGCCAACAAAGATCGAGTCGAACAGTTTCGGCAGCGGAAGAGCCGTCACCAGCCCAATCACCGATCCGATTGCAGCCACCTTCAGTCCATCCTTCAAAATCATCCACGAGATATCCGATCCCCTGGCTCCCAGCGCCAGCCGGATACCGATCTCATGCGTTCGCTGCCCCACCGAGTACGCCACCAATCCGTAAATCCCAATCGCCGCCAGAACCAGCGCCAGCAGCGCAAACGTGCCCAGCAGCCGCTCGAAAAGCGGGTTTCCGCTCCTGTGGTATTCCAGCACCCTCTCCATGCTCATCAGCTGCAGCAGCGGAAGCTCGCCATCCAACTGCCCAACCGCGTGTCGCAACGCCGGTGTCAGGCTGCCAGGATCCACGCTCGACCGCAGCAGGATGGAAAACGAGGCCACCGGCCGCTGCTGAAAGGCCTCGTAGACTTCCGGATCCACCTGCGTTCCCTCGGAGTAGTTCTTCACGTTGCTCACCACTCCCACAATCTCGCTCCATACCGGCGCAGCATCCTGGATGTCCAGTTGAATCCGTTTCCCCAGCGGATCGTGATCCTGAAAATAGCGGTGCACAAATTCCTGGTTCACCATCACCACCCGCGGCGCGTCCCCCTTGTCCATCTCCGTGAACCCGCGCCCACGCAGCAGCGGAACCCCCGCCGTCTGAAAATAATCCGGCGTCATAACCACATCCCGAGTCGTGTGTTGCTCGTTCGCCGTTAATGTGGGCTGGCCCTGGATGCGGACCGCCACGGTGTTCGCTCCCGACGCCGGAAGATCCGAGGCCGCCGCCGCGCCCTCGACACCGGGAATCTGCTGCAGGCTCGGCATTAGCTCTTGTACAAACTCGATCTCCTTCGATGCATTGCTGTATCGCGCATGGTCCAGCGACACACCCGCAGTCAGCAGATGATCCCATCTGAACCCCAGCTTTTGATGTTCGAGCACCAAAAGTCCATGGATCAGCAGACTGCTCCCGATCAGCAGAAACAACGCCAGCGCGATTTCGCCCCCGACCAGCAGGGCGCGCAGGCGGCTGTGCGAGCGGCTCGCCGAAGCTCCACGGCTCTCGCTCTTCAGATCCCCGTTGATGTCGGTGTGTGAGGCCTTCAGTGCGGGAACCAGGCTCGACAGCAACGCGGAAGCCAGCGAGATGCCCAGAGCAAACAGCAGAACATTCCGGTCCAAACCAACGGGGACCGCGCTGATCGCGTCGTTGAAGGTCAGGCTCGAACGAAGGTAGCGGATTCCGAACCAGGTCAGCACCAGGCCAAAGCAGCCCCCGGCCAGAGCAATCACCAGCCCTTCCGTCACCAGCTGCCGCACCACCCGCACACGGCTCGCCCCCAGTGATACGCGGATCGCCAGTTCCTTCTGCCGTCCCGTCGCTCGCGTCAACAGCAGCGCCGCGACATTGGCGCACGCAATCAGCAGCACAAAACCTACCACCGTCATGATCACCATCAGCGCGTTGCGAATGCTGAACGCGTAAATCAGGTAGTCGGGCAGCATTCTCACCGCCGCGCCCCAGCGCTTCTCGGTTGCCGGAAAGTCCTCCGCGGCTCGCCGCGCAAGAACCGTCATTTCCGCCCGCGCCTGCTCGAGCGTCACCCCCGGCGCCAGCCTCGCAAACAAAACCAGCGAGCGGTTCTTGCGCCCCTCCGCTGTCTCATCCGCGCTCTTCAGCGTCAGCGGCGTCCATAGCTGCGGCGTAAAACCCAGCAGCCGGAAATCCGCCGCCATGACCCCCACTACTTCATAATTCTCGCGGTCCAGCCGCACCGTCCTCCCCACCACCGACGGATCCGACCCGAACCGCCGCTCCCAAAGCCCGTGGCTCAGGATCACCACGTGATCGTGCCCCGCCTGATCCTCGCCCGCGGCAAACGGCCGCCCCATCTGCGGAGCAACCCCAAACAAGCTGAAGTAGTTCGGCGACACGGCCGCGTACTGGATCGACTCCGGCTGCCCACTCCCTGCGCTCGCGTGTGCCAGCCCCGCAAGGTTCGCCGTGCGATACTCATCCCCCGCCGCCATCGCCGCAAACACCCGCGTATCCCCGCGCCACGCCAGATAATTCGGCGCCGAAACCAGACTCGCGTCCGCCTGAAAGTTCGCGTCAGGATCCACCGACGACACCACCACCATCTTCTGCGTGTCCCGCCCCGGCAATCGCGGCAGCAGAAACGCGCTCACCAGGCTGAACATCGTCGCGTTCACTGCGATCCCCAGCGCCAGCGTCAGCACCGCCGTCAGCGTGAACGCCGGCGCCTTCACCAGCTGCCGCACCGCATACTTCCCATCCGCCCAGATCGATTCAACCCGCGGCCACTGCCAAACTTCCCGGCCCCGCTCCTCGATCCGCGTTACGTTTCCAAACTCCCGCTTCGCCGCGAACTCCGCTTCCTCACGCGCCATCCCGCCCTCCACCAGTTCCTCAACCCTCTCGGAAAGGTGCTCCCGCACAGACTCCGCCAACTGCTCATACCGCCGCCGCCGCGAAAAAAAGTGTCTCACTCCCACCTCCCGACTCCTGTCTGTGCAACGGTCCGATCACTGACCACTGACCACTGACCACTGAACGCTATCCGCTATCCGCTATCCGCTATCCGCTATCCGCTTCTTCTATTCCCTACTCCCTACTTCCTGCCTTTAAGCGAGTACTCGCCTGATTCCCGCAAACATCTTTTCGAAGCTCGAAGTCTCTGCCTCCAGCCGCTTCGCTCCCGCCGCCGTCACCTTATAGATACGAACCGGCCGGTTCCTCGGCGAAACGCCCATCTCCGACTCCAGCCAGCCCGCCTTCAGCATCCGCTGCAACGCCGGATACAGCGACCCTTCCTCGATCTGCAACAGCTCATCGGAAACTGCCTTGATGTGCTGTGCCAGCGCGTACCCGTGCATCGGCTTCCGATTGAGGGTTTTCAAAATCATCAGCTCCAGCGCTCCCGGAAACAGATCCCGAAACTCCTGTTCTTTTCCCATAGTTGTTTACATATACTATGTTCGCAATACTATGTCCAGTTGAGTATACGAGCGTCTCCCGAGAAAAGTTCCCCACCCGTTGAGCCCATGCCGTCATCCCTTGGCTCGTTCAAAAAAAGTGGTATCGTCCGGTCCGCGTGAATTGGACCTTGGAAAGTACCGCTTATTCCCCGATGCTGAAGGGGCGGGACCTGCACCGAAAACAACAGGGCATCTCAGTCGCTTTCGCCATGACCGGCGAGCGGCCCTTGCCGGACGGCCTGGAGGAAACATTTGTCACAACCCCGACGGCTGCTGCTGATTCTGATCGCCGCTCTCTCGTCCATCTCTCTGTCCGCTCAAGCCCATTCGGAACCGCCCAAAACTGCATTCCCCCTGACGCCGGAATTGAGAGATGGCCAGCATGATTTCGATTTCTCCATCGGAACCTGGCAAACCCATATCTCCCGTCGCCTGCGTCCTTTGAGCGGATCGGACCAATGGGCCGACTATGTGGGCTCCTCGATCGTCCGCCCCATCTGGCATGGACGCGCGAGTCTCGGGGAAACCGACGCGGACGGCCCGGCCGGTCACCTGGAAGCCCTCTCGCTGCGGCTCTACAATCCGGAATCGCGCCAATGGAATTTGTATTACGCGAGTTCCGGCGGCACCACCAGTACTCCCGCCGCGTTAACCGTCCCGACCATCGGTGAGTTCAACCATGGGCGCGGAGAATTCTTCGACACCGAATTGTTCCACGGAAGAAATATCCTGGTACGCAACGTCTGGTCGGATATTTCCCCTCAGTCGATCCGCTTCGAGCAGGCATTCTCACAAGATGGCGGACGAACGTGGGAAGTGAACTGGATCGCCGTCGACACCAGGGTCGATGACGCTCAACCATCCACCCATGCCGAATCTCCGGGCGGTGCCGGACAACCTTTGGAAAGTGGCTGGCCATACCTCGAACAACTTCCGGCCGATCTGTCCATGTACGTGCCTCCGGCGCAGCCAGGGGACCTTTTCCGCCGAACAGGGTCCATCGAACAATCCCTCGACGTCGCGATTGCACGCTTAGATCAAACGAGACGTGCTTTTCGTGATCGAACAGTTGATGGTTACGATGGATGAGAGCCGCATCGAGATGCTGGCGCGGCAGCATGGCATACGGCATCCGAGGCATACTCAAGCAGCTTCAGCACTGTGGAGGAGACTGAGACGTTTGCTGGCTTTGCGGGCGGTCTCGAAACGTGGGGCTGCGCAAGGACTCGTGTTGTTTTGGCGGAGACAAAGAATCCGGACTGTGGTCGAGCCTCAATAATCCCTCTGTCCTCGAGCAAACGATAGGCCTGCAACGCCGTTGAAAGGCTCTGGCCTCTCTGCGCGCTTATGCGTCTCAGGGAGGGAAGGCGGTTTCCCGGGAGCAACGTTCCGCAGTCAATCAACCCTATGATGTAGTCGGCTCTAATGCTTCGTACTTGTGCTGATTTGCGAGCTTCACCGCCCCCCTTCGTTGCTGCTTTTAGAAGAGCATCATTGCCCGGCGACACGCAACTGTTATGTATCGGTTTGAGTTGACCTGTGACTGTTATGTACTGTACGAACCAGCTACATTGAGGACGTGGGAGGAGAGAAATAGTTCAAGTACGCAAGACATGGACATCAAGCGATTCGTGAACACTTCCCATCTCGCGCACGGGAGGCGGACGGCGAGCCTGTTGCCTTCCTCGACACCCCCCGTTGATGATGCGAAAGGCTTTTGGAAGATCGGTAAAGAGTCCCTGAACAGAAGGAGAAAGCGTGGAATACAAAGCGATAAATCTCGCTGATAAGTTCGCGGCGATCACAGAGCAGTGGACACCGAAGGTGATCGCGGAGATTAACGAATATCAGTTCAAGCTCGTCAGGATCCACGGCGATTTTGTGTGGCATGATCACCCGGAGACAGACGAAGCCTTTCTTGTCATAGAGGGCCAATTACGCATCGATCTTCCGGACGGAATCGTGAAGATTACTCCCGGAGAGCTCTTTGTCGTGCGCAAAGGAACGCGTCATAAGCCCTATGCTGAGGCTGAGGTAAAGCTTATGCTGATTGAGCCACGCGGCGTGTTGAACACCGGGCATGAAGGCGGCGACCGTACAGCGCAGAACGACGTTTGGATATAAGAGTTTACGGTTGCGCGGTGGTCCGACGCTGCCCAAATTTGTAGGGCATTTATGCACCGATATACCGGTGATCGCAAAAATGCGAAACTCAATGGAAAATCCTTGGCTAACCATACCTTTGGAAGATTACGAGGGCCACATGGCAATGCCCGCAATAGGGCAAGCCAAAATGCTGGCAGATGAGTTCGATAAGCTCCTCAGAAGCTATTCGCCCAAATCAGTTGCGGTGATCGGTTGTGCCGGAGCCAACGGCTTCCCGGCCTGGGCCGGCCTGGTCCCTCTGCGCCTCGAAGCGAAGGCCCCGATTCGCGATACGGCCAGCTC
This sequence comes from Acidobacteriaceae bacterium, assembly GCA_049696575.1. GTDB lineage: Bacteria > Acidobacteriota > Terriglobia > Terriglobales > Acidobacteriaceae > Palsa-343. The sequence goes on from JBAVUB010000678.1 coordinate 7,211, forward strand.
ATCGAATACCTGCGCATGAGCGGCATTGTTCCGCCTGCCAGCCAGGGCCAGCCGCCCGCGAATCCGGCACGGCTATAGGGCTGTGCCCAGGGTCAGCTAATAGGTCATAGTGCTCTGGAAACCCCTGGCGCGGGTTCCGGGGCGAATCGAACGGCCTCAAACCTTATATAAAATCCGCGAAACCCCCAAATGTGGAAAATTTGTCCAGCTTTTCGCGCACGGTACTAAAGTTTAATCCCTGATTCCACAGAGCTTCTGCCCTTACACGCTCAAAGATATTTGGCGAGTTTTAGGGCTGGATTTGGTATCCTGATAATAGGGGCAAAGAAAGAATTTTCCCCGGCAGATCCCAAACAGGAAGCCTCGCTCGAGCGAGGCTTTTCTCTTGCTGCCTGTGTTTCACTTCCCGGTGCCCGGTGCCCGGTTCTCGGTGCCCGGTTCTCGCTGGTTTCGCCGTCCTTGCGCCACCGGACAGGGAAAGGAGGGGGATATCAAGTTCGATAACGTTTTGGAAGCATGATTTTTCAACAACTTGCCGGATACCCCGGGGAGGGGGGAGGGGGATACCCTCACCGAGCTCGTTGGACGCTCGCTTCTTGCTCGTATCTTGCTCGCAGTTCGCTGTCCCCTTTTGAGGCCCTCAAAAACTACCCTGTTTTCTGCTACTTGCATGCAGAGGCCCTCAAAGGTATAAGCGAACACACCTGTTTTCATATACTTAACAAAAAGATAAGGGGGAGGGGGTTAAGCTACCGGCTACAGGCTACCGGTTGTCGCTCATCCTTGAACGGAAACGCCGGCAAACGACAGCACCGCGACGCCGCGCACCGGTTGCCCAAACCACTGTGCTGGCACGAATTTGCTCGAGAGCAGCAGCGTTTCCAGCTCCGCTCGTGTCGCCACATCGTTCGGTCCGGAAACGATGTCGTAGTCGTACACGCGACCCTGTGGATCGACGTAAACCTCAACCGTTACCGGAATGCCTTTGCCCGAAACCGTTCCTGCATTCGCTTCGACGGTCGAGTAAAGGAAGCGTGGACTCGTCGCCATGCCCAGCGGTTCGTCGCGTGCCGAAGCCGGTTCAGGAGCCGCAAACGCGCCGATCAGGAACGCCATGGTTCCAACCAGCACCAGCGAGCTCGCCAAACCCGCTGAAGCCTGCAACAGGAAAGGAGCCACCGTATTTTGCCAGCGGACTTTCCAGCCGGCCAGCGCGTTCCGCGGAGTCTTCGACAGCTCCTGCGACAGCGCCACGCGGATCCGCAGCGCCAGTTCCGCTGGCGGACGCACCGGACCGAGCTTCGCCAGCGACTGCTGCAAGCTCCGCCATTGTCCGAACTCTGCGGTGCAGTCACGGCAGCTGGACAGATGTCCTGCCACCGATTGCATGGCAACGCCGGTCAGGCTTCCGTCCAGATAATCGGAAAACTGCGCGCGAATTGTGCTGCACGAACTCATATTGCCTCCTCAGCAGAGCAGGCACGGGCAACGGAGGAACGATGCGAAGGCTTGCGGTTGGCCGCTTCCATATACGGCGTCAGAAGGTTCTTCAAATGGGCGCGGCCGCGCATCAGCCTCGACTTCACGGTGCCCAGATTCGCACCGAGAATCTCGGCGATCTCTTCGTATCCGAATCCCTCAATGTCGCGCAGCACCACCACGGTGCGAAACGGTTCCGGCACTTCGCGCAGCGCTGCTTCCACGCGCGCCGCAATTTCCGCCTGCGCAGCCGCATCGAAAGGAGACTCGTGCGTATCCACCAGATTTTCAGCCGGCGAAGCATGACGATCGTCGTCGCGGTCCGCATCGATCGTGACCTGCTGCCGCTGATGACGCGCCCACCAGCGCCGCTGGTTCAGCGCCTCGTGGAGCGCGATGCGATAAATCCAGGTCCGCAGACTCGCCTCGCCGTGAAAATGCGCGATGCCGCGGAATACTTTGACGAAAACTTCCTGGGTGATGTCGGCTGCGTCGCCTGGATTGGGAAGGATGCGATAGATCAGGCTGTACAGCGGCTGCTGATAACGGGAAATCAACCAGGCAAAGGCTTCCTCGGAACCCGCCTTCAGCTGCTCCACCACCGCAGCTTCCTCGGGACGAACGCCGATGACTCCTGCCAGATTTCCCACGGCCGTTCCCATCCGAAACGCTCCCTAAAGCGTATCAGGAACCGTGTCGTTCCCGTGCAGTTTTCCCGGAGTCCGGCACGCTGGTCGGCGCGCCGGAGCTTGATCCGGGCACAACTGCCTCGCTCACTCTGCTTCTTTAGACACAGGATTCCACCGCAGGGTTCCCAAAACCCGCTGCCGTACCCACAAAAGGGTTACTGCGGGCTCGAACTCCCGTTGTTGGAATTTGCCGGTTTGGAGGCCGGCTTCTTCGCCGGAGTGTGCTTGCTCTTCGACACACTCGTAGCCGGACCATCGTCCACCACGGTCGTCGTCGCCGGAGCCTTCTGCACCACAGCAGCTCTGGCCAGTGCCGTCCGAATTTTGGCCAGCTCCGCCGTTTGTGCCTGCGAAGCGTTCAGAATCGAATCCGCCAGCGATCCGCGCGCGCTTTCCAGAGTGCTCAGGGCTGCCTGCAGCGAATTCACCTCGGTGTCCGACGCCGCCAGATTCGCCGTCAGCACAACGCGCAGCAGCGTGTCGTACAGTGCGTCCACGTTGCGATACACCGCGAACGCCGCAGGCACAGAACCTGGAGCGGCATCGGCCTGACCCATGAGCGTCGCAAGGGTGCCGCTCAGGTCGCGCTGGATGGAGGAAACATCCTGGTCGGCAGCCGACTTGACGTCGTTCGGCGCTTTCCAGCGGCGGATGGAAATGCCGTTCAGCGATTGGCTCACCTGCGCCAGCGCCGGACGCAGCGTGCCGGAAACTGAAGCGGCAGCCGGTGCTGCGGGGACTGCGCTTTGCGCGGAAACGGTCCAGCAAAGCGTTGCCGCCAGCATTGCCAGCGAGACCCGGGTAAAAGACATATGAGGACGATGCTTCAGTGCAGCAAGCGGTTGCCAGTGCGGTACGAAGCGGCCAAAGTCGGCGCACCAAAGTGCCGTAGCCGCAGCGCCCGATTCGTTGACGAATTGTTCCAGCTCCATGAAAATAGAATAGTCCTTCCTGTGGGCCTGTGGCGCAGCTGGGAGCGCGCTTCCATGGCATGGAAGAGGTCGTCGGTTCGATCCCGACCAGGTCCACCAATCACGTCAGCGCGAATCACCGACACGCCAACGTTTCCTCAGCTTCTCTGCTGGGGTTTCAGCGCACGCTTTCTCAAAAACCAGGCGGACGCTCAGCCGCGACGTTGAACGCGCGCTCCAGAGCGATTCCAGCGGACCCCAAAATGCCTTCATCGAAGGGTTTGGCGAGCAGCGTGACGCCATGCGGAACGCGGCGCGGCGGATTGAACTTCGGCAACGGATGCGCTGGATCGGGAGCCCAGTCGCTGCGCGCCTCGGAGACTTCGATGAAGCCGGCCCGCAGCGTGAGCGACGGGTGACCCGTGAAGTTGCTCAGGGTCAGCATCTCGTCGCGCAGCGAGGGGACAAGGAGCAGATCGACCTGGGTGAAAATGCGCGCCATTTCGTTGGCGACTTTGCGGCGGAAACGATCGGCCTGGACGAAATCGACGGCGGAGAGAAACCGCGACTGGCGGAAGGTGTTCGGCCACGCGTCGGGGACCTGCGCGCGCAGCTGATCCACTGCGTGGTCGAGAGTGATCTCCTCGAAAGCGGCGGCGGATTCAGCGAAGAGGATCACCTCGAGGTCGTCATAAGGCCAGTCGGGAAGCGAGACTTCGACCGGAACCATGCCGAGTGAGGGGAGCGTGTGCAGCGCGGCGCGGTCGACTTCCGTGGCTGGATCCTCGTTCATCCACTTGGGGAAATAGCCGACGCGCAGACCACGTGCGGAAGCGGCGGCGTCGAAGTCGAGCTTGCTGGGAACGCTGTCGATGTCGCCGGGATCGGGACCGGTGATGGTGTTGAGAACGAGAAGCGTGTCTTCAACGAACCGCGCCATGGGACCCAGCTTGTCGAGGGACCAGCAGAGCGTCATGGCGCCGGTGCGAGGCACGCGACCGTACGTAGGACGAAGGCCAGTGATGCCGCAGCGCATGCTGGGACCGACGATGCTGCCGCCGGTTTCGCTGCCGACAGCGAAGGCAACGAGGCCAGCAGCAGTCGCAGCTCCAGGACCAGCGCTCGAACCCGACGAGCCTTCTGCGAGGTTCCAGGGATTCATGGTCTGGCCGCCAAACCAGATGTCATTCAACGCAAGCGCACCCATGCTGAGTTTAGCGATTAGCACGGCGCCTGCATTGTTGAGGCGGGCAACGACATCTGCGTTTTTGGCGGGGATGCGGCTGCGGAACGGCTCTGCGCCGTACGTGGTTGGAATGCCGGCGGTGTCGAGGAGATCTTTTGCACCCCAGGGAATGCCGTGCAGCGGGCCGCGATAATGGCCAGCGGCGATTTCCGAGTCGGCGCGGCGAGCCTGCTCGAGTGCGTGCTCAGGCAGCAGGGTGATGATGCAGCGGAGTTGGGGATCGAAGCGGCGGATGCGGTCGAGATAGATGTTGGTGAGGCGTTCGGAGGTGAGCTGACGTTTTTCGATCCAGCGGGAGAGGCGAGAGACAGGCGCGTAAGCGATGGCTTCTTCGCTGGAAGGCAGCGAGCCAGGATCGGCGGCGCTGCGTACGAAGCGGTCGCGATCGGGACCAGAGGATTGGCCGGGCTGGACGGCCTGAATGCGCGACCAGGGCTGGAGATCGGGCTCGAGCGCGACTTTGCGCGGTCCGATGCGGCGTTCATAGAGCGGCGCCATGGATTCGCGCCAATTGGAAGCGGCCTGGGCACGATCTTTCTCAGTCATCTCGACGCGGACGAGCTTTTCGGCCTCGACGAAAGTCGCGGCGGAGACTTCCGGACCAACGGCAGGCGCGGTTCCAAAGGCGGGCGGTGTGCCGGGCGCAGGCGTTTGCTGGGCTTCGAGACTGGAGACGAGGCTGTTGACGACAGCTGCGGAGAGCAGGCCGGTCGAAGAGCGGACCAGAAAACGGCGGCGCGACCGATTCATGCGCACCTCAGAGCGATTTGGATTTGTGGCCCAATCTGGAATATAGCGCAGCGAGAGATGCGGTCAGCATGGATCAGGTAGACAATCTACATCCCATGAGGTAGAGTACCTACACCCATGAAACGAGAACGAGAAGTCTATCGCAATCGCATTGAGCTGCTGCAGGGCACGCTGGATATGCTGATCCTGCAGACGCTGCAATGGGGAGCACGGCACGGGTACGGCATCAGCCAGGCGCTGCGCACGCGATCCGGTGAGGTGCTGCAGGTGGAGACGGGATCGCTGTATCCGGCGCTGCACCGGATGGAGCGGAAGAAGTGGATCGCCGCGGAGTGGCGGGTGACGGAGCAGAACCAGCGCGCGCGTTTCTACAGGATCACGGCGGAAGGGCGACGGCAGCTGGCTAACGACCGGTCGAAGTGGAACACAATGGTGGCGGCGATCGCTTCGATTCTGGAGGCGTAACCGAGGAGAGCGCGATGGGGTGGCGAGGCTTCGGGGCGAGGAAGCGGGAGCTGGACGAGGAGATCGCATCGCACCTGCGGATGGCGATGGCGGACCGCATAGCGCGCGGACAAACGGAAGAGGAAGCACAAGCAGCAGCGGAGCGTGAGATGGGAAACCTGCCCTTGGCGAAGGATGTGACGCGGGAAACATGGGGTTGGGTGTGGCTGGAGCGTCTGGCGCAGGACGTTCGCTACGCGCTGCGGCAGATGCGGCGCAGTCCGGGATTTGCAGCGACGGTGATGGGTACGCTGGCGCTGGGGATTGGCGCAGCGGCGGCGATGTTCACGGTGGTCGATCACGTGCTGCTGCGCACCTTGCCTTATAAGGATGCGGGACGTCTGGTGCTGATCGAGGAAGGCGGACGCGACGCGAAGACCTACTTTTATGTGCCGTGGGTGGATCTCACGCAATGGCGAGCCGAGAACCGATCGTTCGAGGACATGGCGTTCTCAACGGGGATGAGTGGCCGGACTTATCTCCAGGGAAACAGCGCCGCGCTGTTGGTGGGCGGCACCGAGGTGAGCGAGAACCTGTTCGCGATGCTGGGAGTGAAGCCAGAGCTGGGGCACGGAATCATCGCGGAGCAGCCGAGCTTTGGGGCGGCAAAGAACGCGGGCACGATTGTGCTGAGCGACGCGGTGTGGCGCGCCGCATTTGGCGGCGACAAAAGCATCGTAGGCCGCGTGGTGCGGCTGAACGATCAGCCGTACACGGTGACGGGCGTGATGCCGGCGGGTTTTCGGTATCCGCTGGACAGCGGAGCGAACGGTCAGGTTTGGACGGCGATCCAACTGGGCGCGAAGGACCAGGGACGCGACTACGACTCGAATCAATACGAGGTGATGGCGCGGCTGCGGCGTGGCGTGAAACTGGAAACCGCAATGGCCGAGATGGCGACGATTCAGAAGCGCGTCGCTGCGCAATATGACGATGCGGAGCAGCGCCAGGACCACAGCGTTGTGCGGGTGCAGCGGTATGCGGATTCGCTGATCGATACGGATGTGAAAAAGGCGCTGCTGGCACTGCTGGCGGCAGCCGGTGTGCTGTGGCTGATTGCTGGCGTGAATGCGACGAATCTGCTGCTGGCACGGAGCATGGCGCGGCAGCGCGAGATTGCGATGCGCGGTGCGCTGGGCGCAAGCCGCGGACGCGTGATGCAGCAGATGATGGTGGAAGGCCTGATGCTCAGCGGGTGCGCGGCGCTGCTGGGAATCGGGCTGGCGCTGGGCGCGATCAAACTGACGGGTGCCGTTGCGCCGATCCACCTCAATGTGGATTTTTCGACGCACGTGAACTTCACGATTCTCGCCGGCCTGTGTGGTCTAACGCTGCTGTCGGCTGTGCTGTCGGCGGCGTGGCCTGCGCTGATCGCGGTACGCGCGCCGATTGAACCGGCCCTGAAGCAGGGCGGACAACAGACGGGCAGCGCGCGACGGCACAACCGACTGCGCAGCGGACTGGTTGCGGTGGAAGTGGCGATGTCGCTGACTTTGCTGGTGGCTTGCGGACTGCTGCTGCGGACGATCTACACGCTGCGGCATGTGCCGTTGGGATACCGCACCGACCACATCATCGTCGCGAATCTTTCCATCCCGTCGTATCGCTACGTCAACAAGAACGTGACGGCGACGCTGTATCAGCCGCTGCTGGAGCGTACGCAGCAACTGCACGGTGTGCAGGCAGCAGGTTTGATCAGCGAGGTGCCGCTTGGGCAAACTTTTAATATCCTGCTGACTCTGCGCATGAACGGAAATGGAATTGCTGCGGCGCTGAAGACGGCGACGCCGGATGTCCAGAAGATCTTCGGCATGAAGATGCTGGCAGGACGCTTCTTTAACCACGAGGACACGCCGACATCGGGTGGCGTTGCGGTGGTGAATCCGGCGTTTGCGGCGGAGTATGCGCCGAACAAGCATGATCCCAATTCGCTGCTTGGGCTTACTGTCTGGAATCTGCGCAAAGGTGTGCCGGCAAAGATTGTGGGTGTGCTGGACAATGAGCGGCAGAAGTCGGTCGACGAGCCGTCGCAGCCGGAAGTGGAAGTTTGCCTTTGCCAGCTTTCGCCAGGCGCCAGCGTTTATAACCCGATCACGATTGCGATGGATCTGGCAGTGCGAACGGATCGGCCAACGGCTGAGATGATTCCTGAGCTGCGGGATTTGTTGCGGCAGGCAAGTCCGGAACTGGCAAACTCGACGTTTTCGACGATGGATCAGATCGTCGAGGATTCGTTTGGCAGCCAGCGGCTGGCGGCGCATTTGCTTGAAATTTTTGGCGGATCGGCGCTGCTGTTGTGCGTGGCCGGCTTGTACGGATTGCTGGCGTATGTGGTGACGCAGCGAACGCGCGAGATGGGCGTGCGCATTGCGCTGGGCGCGCAGCGCGCGAATCTGCTGTGGCTGGTGATGCGGCAAGCCGGCGCAATGTTGCTGTTGGGCGTCGTTGTTGGAGTCGGTCTGGCGCTGGCTTCCGGACGACTGGTGCGCGGATTCCTGTATGGCGTGAAGGCGCATGACGGCTGGACGCTGGCTGGCGCGGCAGCGCTGCTGTTCCTGAGCGGCATGCTCGCAGCGTATTTGCCAGCGCGACGAGCAGCGCGTGTGAATCCGATGGAAGCGTTGAGGAGCGAGTGAAGAGCGAGCGAACTGCTCGGACTTTTCATCATGGCCTGCGGCCAATCGTTCCTCGAAGTCTGCGCGAACCCCTACGTCACGTTTCTCGGCCCGAAGGAAACCTCCGAACGCCGCCTCAATCTCGCGCAATCGGCGTTCGGTGAGCGGCGCATGCACGGAGTTGGCGTGCGGCGCGACGATCGGGCGTGGCGATTCCATCAGTCGGCCGCCACGACAGGATTGATGAGCTGGCCGAGTCCTTCGACTTCGGCGACCATGACTTCGCCTGGCTGCAGCCAGCGTTGCGGCGTGCGGCCGAGACCAACGCCAGCTGGCGTGCCGGTGCTGATGATGTCGCCAGGCTCGAGCGCGGTGATCGAAGAGAGGTACGCGATCAGCTCGGGTGCTTTGAAGATGAGTTCGCGTGTGTTGGAGTGCTGCAGGACTTCGCCGCTAATCGAGAGTTTGATCTCGAGGTTATGCGGATCAGCGATTTCGTCGGCCGTGACAACGGTGGGTCCGATCGGGCAGAAGGTGTCGAAGCTTTTGCCCAGCGTCCATTGCGAAGTCGCGAGCTGGACGTCGCGCGCGCTGACGTCGTTGAGGATGGTGTAACCGAAGACGTGCTCGCGCCAGTCCTCTTTGGCGATGTTGCGGCCGGCTTTGCCGATGACGATGGCGAATTCCACTTCGTAGTCGGGCTGCTTCGTGAGCGCTGGAATCCGGACAGGTTCTTCGGGACCGATGACCGCAGACGCCAGCTTGAGGAAGACGGTTGGGACTTTGGGGATCTCCATTTTGGATTCGACAGCGTGGTCGCGGTAATTGAGACCGATGCAGAAAATGCGCGGTGGGTTCGGAATGGGCGCGAGCAGGCGCACAGCGGAAGGCGCGATGTGCGACGAAGCTGGCATGTTCGCAGTTTGCTGCAAGGCGTCCACGCCTGCCTGGATCGCAGTGAGCGAGTCGGTGACGCCGAGCGGAGCGAGGTCGACGATGGAGTCCTCGAGCAGAAGGCCCACATGTGGCGCGCGCTCAGAGAAGAATTCGAAGGAGACGAGTTTCATTGAGCCTTCCAAACGCGGCCATCGGGATAACTGTAGTCGCGCAGTGTTTCAGGGAAAATTTCGACGCTGTAACCCGGTTTTTCGGGAAGCAAATAGTGTCCCTGACGGATGCGCACCGGATCGACGAAGTGTTCGTGCAGATGGTCGACAAATTCGACCACACGGTTTTCGAGCGAGGCTGAGACGCAAAGGTAGTCGAAGGCCGCGAGGTGCTGGACATATTCGCAGAGGCCAACGCCGCCTGCGTGCGGACAAACGGGAATTCCGAATTTAGCAGCGAGCAGGATGACGGCGATGTTTTCGTTGACGCCGGCGAGACGGCAACTGTCAATCTGGCAGACATCGATGGCGTTGGCCTGCATGAACTGCTTAAAGAGGATGCGATTCTGGCAGTGTTCGCCGGTGGCGATGCGGACGCCAGGAACTTCGCGGCGAATGCGCGCGTGGCCAAGAACATCGTCTGGACTGGTGGGTTCTTCCATCCACCACGGATCGAACTGCTGCAGCTCGCGCGTGCGGAGAATGGCTTCGTCGACGTCCCATTTCTGGTTGGCATCCATCATGAGGCGGTTGGAAGCGCCTATTTTCCAGCGCACCATCTGCGCGCGACGGTGATCGTCGGCAGGATCGCCGCCAACTTTCAGCTTGAAGTGGGTCCAGCCTGCAGCCAGAGCTTCGTCACAGAGGCGCGAGATTTTCTCGTCGCTGAATCCGACCCAGCCGACCGATGTGGTGTATGCAGGAAGCCCATTTTTGCGGAGGTGAGCGAGACGCTTCTCCTGACCTGTGCGGCGTTCTTTGAGCAGAGCGATGGCTTCGTCGCGAGTGAGAGCATCGTTGATGTAATGGAAGTCGACGAGACTGGCGATGCGTTCGGGCTCCATATCGGCCAGCAGTTGCCAGACGGGTTTGTTTTCAGCGCGCGCGTACAAATCCCACACAGCATTGATCAGGGCTGCGGTTGCGAGGTGGATGACGCCTTTTTCCGGGCCAAGCCAGCGAAACTGCGTGTCGCCAGTCAGCTGGCGGCTGAAGGCGCACAGATCGTCGGTGATGGAGCTGAGCGTGCGACCGGTTGCGTAACGGGAAAGGTAACGGACGGCTTCGCAGCAAAGCTCGGTGCCGCGACCGAGCGTGAAAGTGAGGCCGAAGCCGCGCAGGCCGTGATCTGTTTCCAGAATGCAGTAGGCGGCCGAATAATCGGGATCCTTATTGACGGCGTCAGAGCCGATGTTTTCCCGCGAAGTGGGAAAGCGCAGGTCGATGACGCGAACGCCGGTGATGCGGATCTCAGTCAAGGAAGTGGGTTCTCCAGTACGAAACGCCGGCGTACCGCATTGTGGGCTGGTTGTGATTCAACGAGCACTACAATTCTGGTGCGTGCCGGTTTGTGAAAAGCCATGAGTGAAGCAACATCGCACAGTGCGCGCCTGCTGAGCGGCAAGACAGCCATTATTACAGGTGGCGCAAGCGGCATTGGGCTGGCGATTGCCAAGGCGTTTGCGTGCCAGGGTTCGACGGTGTTGGTCGTCGACTGGAACGAAGCAGGCGCCGTTGCCGCGGCGCAGGCGATTGCCGGTTTGGGCGGAAAGGCGCAGGCGTTTGGCTGCGACGTTTCCGATGCGGCGAGCGTTCGCAATGCGTTCGACGCGATGTTTGCGCAGGGTCGCGTTGACATCCTGGTGAACTGCGCTGGCGTGGCGCATGTCGGATCGATCGCGAGCACGAGTGAAGAGGATTTCGATCGCATCCTGCGGATCAATGTGCGCGGCGTGTATCTCTGCACGCGCGCTGCGGTCGAGCACATGCAGCAGCACGGTGGTGGCGTGATCCTGAACATGGCGTCGATTGCGGCCAGCGCTGGTTTACCCGATCGATTTGCGTATTCGACGAGCAAAGGCGCGGTGCTGGCGATGACGTATTCGGTAGCACGCGACTGCCTTGTGCACCATATTCGGTGCAATGCTATTTCTCCTGCACGCGTGCACACTCCGTTTGTCGACGGGTTCGTGGCGAAGAACTATCCAGGCCGCGAAGCCGAGATGATGGTTGAGTTGGGCCAGGCGCAACCGATTGGGCGCATGGCGCAACCGGAAGAAGTGGCGAGCCTGGCGGTTTGGCTGTGTTCGGACGAGGCCAGCTTCGTGACGGGCGTCGATTATCCGCTGGATGGCGGTTACATGAATCTGCGAGGGTGAAACAAAAGACAGCCTGTAGCCGGTAGCCGGTAGCGAATACCCGCTCCCCCTTATCTTTTTGTTAAGTGTGTGAAAACAGGTGCGTTCGCTTTTGCCTTTGAGGGCCTCTGCGGGCAAGTAGCAGAAAACAGGGTAGTTTTTGAGGGCCTCAAAAATTGAGGGCAAACTGCGAGCAAGATACGAGCGAAAGACAAGCAGATTACGAGTGAACGGCGAGTGAGCTCCGAGAAAACTGCGAGTGCACAGCCAGATCAAAGCGTACCCCCCCTCCCCCCTCCCCGGGGTATCCGGCAAGTTGTTGATAAATCATGCTTCCAAAAGGCAACAATCGACTTGACTAACCCATCTAAGACCCGTTATCAGTTTGGTCCGTGGCCCTATTCCACTTGAGACGCTGTACTAACTGGAATTTGCCTCTTTCATTCCACTTGAAAAGTGGTATGCTGTCCCGGTGACCAGTCTTCCCCGTATCGATCTGGATGCCGCCGAGAATCTGATCAAAAAGATTCGTTCCGCAGAAGCGCAAGTGGCGGCTCTGTATGAACAGTGGAACTCGCTCGCCGTCCCCGGGGGGCTAGCAGCCAACGGCAATGCGCAGAGACAGGCGCAGCAATCGCCGGTGCCGGTGCCACGCGCAGGCAGTCTCACGGGAAAAATCCTCGCGGCCATGAAAGCCGCCCCTGGCACAGTCTTCACACCAGAGAACTTCGCCCGCCCTGGCTTGAGCATCAGCCTGAAGAAGATTAAAGGGGTTTTGGAGAAGCTTGTGTTCAGAAAGTACATCGAGCGCGTGTCGCCGGGACACTACCGCTACCCTCCGTCTGGAGGTGCGCAAAGTTGAGGCCCTGATAGCTCAGACGGATAGAGCC
>JBAVUB010000679.1:0-4475 GCA_049696575.1 Acidobacteriaceae bacterium
GTGGTGGCCGGCGGTGAGGGCGGATTTTGGTTGCGCGGCGGCGGCTCGTCTTATTCCTGATTCCATTGTTTCACCGTAAACGAAGTGTGGCGGCACAGCAAGAGCCATGCTGGGGGTATGGGTGCAGGCTGGATCACGCGCCGGGCGCTGCTGTTTGGGGTGGCGGTGAGTACTTCTGCCGCTCTGTGGCGCAGGTGTGGGAATCGTGGCGGTGCCTGCCAATTCAGGGAGGACGAGGGCAAGATGAGAATCACTTGTTTTATTCGGTATCAGATCGATCCGTTTCAGACGGAGGCATTCCGGAAGTACGCGGAGAACTGGGGGCGGATCATTCCGCGGTGCGGCGGGCATCTGGTGGGATATTTTTTGCCGCATGAGGGGACGAACGACGTCGCGTGGGGGCTGATCGCGTTCGAGAGCCTGGCAGCGTATGAGGCGTATCGGGCACGTCTAAGGAGTGACGCTGAGGCGCGGGGGAACTTCGCGATGGCGGAGGGGAAGCAGCTGATCCTGCGCGAGGAGCGGAGTTTTCTGGAGACGGTGGAGGGAACTTTTTCGATTCCGGCAGCGGGGGAGAAGAGGCAATGACGCAGCGAACGCAAAAGGAAAAAGGCGACGAATTTCGTTCATACCATGAGAGGGGCCGTGCATTCATCATTCCCAACCCCTGGGATGCGGGGACGGCGCGGATGCTGGCCCACATGGGATTTGAGGCGCTGGCGACAACCAGCGCGGGGCATGCGTTCACGCTGGGGGTGAAGGACGGGATGGTGGGGCGGGAGCGAACGCTGGCCAACGTGGCGGCGATTGCGGCGGCGACGGATTTGCCGGTGAGCGGGGATCTGGAAAACGGGTTTGGGGAGAGCCCGGAAACCGTAGCGGAGACGATCCGCATGGCGGCGGAGGCAGGACTGGTGGGCGGGTCGATCGAAGACGCGACGGGCCGGCCGGAGGAGCCGATTTATCCGATGGAGCGAGCGATCGAGCGGATCGAGGCAGCGGCGGAGGCGGCGCGGGGGCTGCCGTTTCGTTTTACGCTGACGGCGCGCGCGGAGAACTACCTGTACGGGCGGGCGGATCTGAAGGATACGATTCAACGGCTGCGGACGTACCAGGAGGCGGGCGCGGATGTTTTGTATGCTCCGGGACTGACGACGAAGGAAGAGATTGCGGCGGTGATCCGGTCGGTGGATCGGCCGGTGAATGTGCTGATGGGGCTCGGGGCTGGTAGTCCGGGGCTCAGCCTCGAAGAGCTGTCGGAGATGGGAGTGCGGCGGGTGAGCGTGGGCAGCGCGCTGTGCCGGGTGGCGCTGGGAGCGTTTTTGAGCGCGGCGAAGGAGTTGAAGGAGCGGGGGACGTTCGGGTTCGCGAAGAAAGCGGCGGGCACGCAAAAGATCGTGGAGATGTTCGGGTCAGGATAAGCACGACAGGTACGTGAATGAAGAAAATCGGGATCGTGGGTGGGGTGGGCTGGCGATCGACGGTGGAGTATTACACGGAGATTTGCCAGCGCGCGAACGCGTGGCATCGAGCAAGAAAGCTGCCGGGAACGCCCTCGACTCCGGAAATCGTGATCGAGTCGCTGGATCTGGCCCGGGCTCTTGCGCTGCTGGGCAACGATCGAGACGAAACGTCCTGGCGGCGGTTCGACGAGTACAACCGAAGCGCTCTCTTGCGGCTGGAGGCGGCGGGCGCCGACGTGGCGCTGATCGCGTGCAACACGCTGCATCATCGATTCGAGGCCATCGCACGGGGAGTGCGGATTCCGGTGATCAGCATTCTGGATGCGACGGCCAAAGAGTGTGCGCGGCTTGGAGCGCGGCAGGTACTGCTGCTGGGGACGCCGCTGGCGATGCGGTCGGCGAAGTTTCGCGAAGCTTTCGCGAAGCACGGAGTGGAGCTTGCGACGCCGAGCGGCGAGGTTGCGCGCGGAAAGACGAACACCCTGATTGAGGAGTTGCAGCGCGGAAGATTGAAGGGGGCGGCGGTCAAGGTGGGCAGAATCGTGAAGGCGAGCTGGCCGTTCGAGGGCGATCCCGCGGTGTGCCTGGCGTGCGCGGAGCTGCCGCTGGCGTTTCCGGGGCTCTCAATGCAGACGTGCTTCAAATACGCCGGGGTGACGTACATCAATACGACGGCGGCGCATATTGACGCGGTGCTGGCGTGGGTGGGGATTGGGTAGAGACAGGAAATCCGGCCCCGAGTGTGATCGACATATAGGCAGGAACGGGCAGCGGGGGGAAGAAACCGCAACGCCACGCTCGTCGCTTATTGGTTCGCAGCGACAACGCCCAGGCGGGTGAGCATATCCCTGGAAAAGTCACCATAGTCTCCCGGGTCGTAGCCGAGGCGCCACCACACCGATGTCCCGCTGCGGTCCAGGATCCAGGTCTGCGGAATACCCCCGCCCGGCAGATTCATTGCGTCATCGATGGCTCCGTCGTTCACGATCGGCAACACAGGGAACGTATAGCCTTTTCCCTTGAGAAACGGTCCAACCACTCCCGGGTCGTCGTCGGAGACGAAGGTCAAGATCTGGATATCATTACGGTTCTTCACCTGCTCATAAAGCTTCTCCAGATTCGGCAGCTCCATCAGGCACCCCTCGCACCACGTGGCCCACACGTCGATCAGCACCGATTTGCCATTCAACTCTTTCAGCCGCCATGTCTTTCCTGCAAGATCAGTCAGCTCGAAGGCGGGGAGAGATTTATTCGGTTTCTCCCACGGTCCCGCGGCCAGGATGGTCTTATCCGCGGCCGGAATCCTGCTCCAGGTCTCCCAGGCCGTCTCTGTTCCGCCCTGCTGTTTCCACAGCGCATGGGCTTCATCGGCTAAATCGTCTCGAACCCTGCCCTCGAAGGGCCGGGGAGCCTCCAGCCGGGTCTGCAACGCCATTTGATACCAGGCAAGCGCGTCGATCCTCTTGCCGGTTAACAGCGCAAAGCGCGCTCGATTGGTCCAGTATCCCTCGAGCGACTTCTTATTCTCCGGCGGTGGAGCTTCCACCGCAACGCGCAAACCCGCCGCGATTTCCGGCTTGTCTGCTTCGATGGCCGCCTTCAGCATCCACCCATTGATGTCCTGCTCCGATTGCAACTGCTCGTCGCGCCTCTCCTTCCTCTGCTCATCGGTAAGATCGTCACTGATTGCGAAGATCGGCCAATTGTTCTTAGAGCTTGACGTCGCCTGTTTCATCAGGTCGATGGCCCGGTCCGGTTCCCGGCCCCGGTCTACCAGAACTCCAGCTGCCTGGAGGTAGTACCAGCCCCAGCTTGGCCCCTCCCAGGTCTCCATCGCGCGCAGAAAGGCATCCACCGCCGCAACGGGGTCTGTATCCGGAATCGTACCGATCTGCACCGCCTTGAACCATGCGTTGCGCTGCAGATAGCTGTCGTCGGGATAGTCGCGAATCCATCCCTGCAAAGCCTCCGCATATTCCTTCCGATGTCGATCCCACGCGGCGGCATCCCTCTGGTCCTGGGGCTCCGGGTGAGCTTTATCCCATCGGCCGCTGACAATGAGGTACGCCTGATTGGAGTGAGGATATTCCGCGATCAGCCCGTCCTCCAAGGCTGCGATCTTTTCCTTCGGAGCACCGCTGCGCTGGTAGCCGTCGATCAGCAGAGCCTGCCACTCCGCGTCTCCCTTGGGATGGATCTTCTCGATCCTCGCCAGGTCCTCGGCAATCTGGTGGCGCTCCGCCTCGTATTCCTGAGGCTTGCGTATCTGGAATTCAAGAGTCCACAGAGTGCTGTAGCTCTTCAACTGCTGCGGATCGGTTTCTTTTTCAAGCTTAGCCCGCTGCGCTACGTCCCTGGCCGCCTCTACCTTCGGCTGCAACAAAGGGTCTGCTTTGGGAAGCCAATATTGCGCGTACGGGTCGGGGGACGCAGGGCAAATCGCAAAAAAGGCGTCGATATTCTCTTTCGCTTTGGCCGGGTCCGCGCGTTTTCCATCGGAGTAGATGCCGGCGAGGTCCCTCGCTGCCCATGGAAACTCCGGAGCCTCTGCCCTGGCCGACTGCAGCAGGCGAATGCTCTCCGGCGTATCGACCCTATTGAGCACCTCGCTGGCCAGCAAAAGAGCCAGTGGATCGTCGGGATGCTCTTTCCCCATTTTGATCCAGGCTTGGCTCAGCCCCGCATACTCCTTCGGAGAGAATCGAAAGAAGAGGTCTCGCAACCGGGTGTACGGCTCAAGCTCTCGGGGATATTTGGATATCAGCGCTTCCAGCGTGTTGCGTTCGCGCGGGAAACGATCGGCAAAGGGCATCCTGTCGAGCAGTTTCGGATCGAGCTCGCGGTCGATCACGTTCTGAACATCGGGATTGACTTCGCACCCCGGTAGACGTGCCGAGGATTGGGCATGGAGCGGAGGCAATAAGCCAGACAGAAGGACCAGGAGCGAAGCTAACAGCGGGAGCGCACGACGCATGATCCACACTCGATGAGACCCGTTCTAGTGGTGGGCTC
>JBAVUB010000680.1:0-3824 GCA_049696575.1 Acidobacteriaceae bacterium
GCCCGCAAATTAAGCTCACGATAGCCGCGCAGCGCGCCCTCCACGGCCCGCTTCGTTTTCGCGAACGCCGGCGGATCGAGCACGATCGTGTCGTACCCCGTGCCCGCATCGCTCCAGTCACGCAGCAGCGCAAAAGCGTCAGCCTCCACCCAATCCACCTCAGCCGAACCCAGATCTGCCCGATTTGCCGCCAGGTTCTTCTCCGCCACTTCCAGCGCCGCCCGCGAAACATCAATGCCTGTCACCCGCGAACAGACCCGCGCCAGATGCAGCGCAAACCCGCCCTGGTAGGTGCACACATCCAGCGCCTCGCCCCGCGCATAACCCGCCGCAGCAGCATAATTCTCCCGCTGATCCAGAAATGCTCCCGTCTTCTGCCCGCTTGTCGCGTCGAAATGAAACCTGAGCCCATTCAGCCGAAAAATTGTGCTCGTCAACGGATGCTCAGCATCGCGCGCAAACAACGTAGCCGACGCCGGCACGCTCAACTGCTCCAATTCGCGAATCCGCGGATCTTCCCGCTCCAAAATCGTCTCAGGGTCAGTCGCTTCCCGAATCGTCTCCGCCACCGCCGCTCTCACCGCTTCGTTGTCCAGAGCCTTATGTCGCAGCTGCACGATCACCAGCCCCGCATACTTGTCCACCGTGATTCCGGGCAGCTCATCCGCCTCGCTGAACACCAGCCGGCAAGCATCATTGTCCCCGTCGAGCAGCGGCCGCCGCCGCGCAATCGCCGCCGTCAACCGCTCCCGCAACAGATCCAGCCACCTGGCTTCGGCAATCAGTTCTCGCGAAACTAACCGCAGCGCAATCTCCGACGCCGGACTGTACAACCCCGTTCCCAGCAGATCGCCCTGCCGATCCGTCATCGGAACCAGCCCCGCGGCCACCTCGCCCGGCCATTCCTCCACATCGGACCGATAGACCCACACATGCCCCGCCCGCAGCCGATCCGCCGCCCGTCGCGTGACCCGAACCGCCCCCGCAATCCCGCGTTCCGAATCCTTCGTCGGTCCCGAATCCACGGGCCGATCCCCGATCGCTTTCGCTGTGCGGCGCACCTTCGCCTCCGCGCGCACCACTTTTCGTTTAGATTTCGAGTGAGATTCGCGTCCGAGGTTGTTCGGCATCTGAATTCTGCAAGGGTTTGCTCGATCCTGAAACAATGGGCCGAGCCAGTTACTCATCTTCGCACAGAGGAAAGGAGCGTACTTGTCAGGCCATTTCCGGCGCTTCGCCCCATGGCTCCTGCTCGTGTCGCTCTCGGCGGCCAGTGCGCACACACAAACATCTTCGGCGATTCAACCACCGCAGCCACCCCAGGCGACACAAACCGGGCATGCTGCCGATTCCTCTTCGCCTCCAGCCGCGCAGACGCTTCCAGGCACCCACGCCGCGTCATCGCCCCCCACGCCCGCCACTCCGCCCCCCGTTCCAGTCCAAACCGAAATCGGCAAAATCGACGGCGCATCCTTCCGCATCGACATCCCCAAAAACTGGAACCACGGCCTCGTCCTCTACTTCCACGGTTACCAGCCGATCCCGCAGACCTTCGATCCCAAATACCCGCCCACGCGCATCCTTCAGGAAATCCTCAATCGCGGTTATGCCGTTGCCCGCTCCGGCTACGCTGTCGGCGGATGGGCTGTCCCCCAGGCCGCCGCCGAAACCGAAGCCCTCCGCCGCTACTTCCGCAAAAAATACGGCGCGCCCCACGAGATACTTCTCATGGGCCACTCCATGGGTGGCCTGCTCACCGTCATGGCCCTCGAAGAAGCCGCGAAAGATTACGCCGGAGGTCTCGCCCTCTGCGGCGTCCTCGCGCCCGCCGATCTCATCATGCAGCGCGCCTTTGCCAACCGCGTCGCCTTCGACGCCTTCTTCCCCGGCATCCTGCCCGACGTCGAGCACATACCGCCCACCTTCGCGATGAACGACATCCCCACCATCTCCACCGTGCAGAAAAGTCTCGATGCGAATCCCGACCAGGCCGCGCTCGTCCGCGAGCTTGCCAATATCCACACCAACCGCGGCCTCGCCGACGTCCTCGTCTTCAACACCTTCGTCATTGAGGACCTGCGCCTCAAGTCCGGCGGCAATCCCTTTGACAACCGCAACCTCGTCTACAGCGGCACCGCCAATGACGCTTTGCTCAACCAGCGCGTCCACCGCTACGCCGCCGACCCCAACGCCTACCGCTATCTCGCCAACTGGTATTCGCCCAACGGCTACCTGCACCGCAAGCTGCTCGAAGTCCACACCATCTACGACCCCCTCGTCCCCGCCTCCACCACCGGCTGGTACAACGAGCTCACCCGCCGCCTCGGCAACGGCGATCAATTCGTCGAGCAGTACGTCGATCGTGACGGCCACTGCAACATCACCGCCGACCAGACTGGCCTCGCCTTCGACGAGCTTCTCGCCTGGGTTCACAATAACCAGCGTCCCACTCCCGGTCTCCTCCCCGGCAGTCCGCTCCCTCCCGAAAAGAACCCACCGAAGCCCAAAAACCCCGGCAAGCCAGAGTGAGCCATTCGCGCACCACGCTGTAACCCACACCCCGCGCACCGGGCTACCGGCTACCGGCTACCGGCTGCTTCTTGATGCTCCCCTTGCAAGTCCCGCATATAATGGCTCATGGCGAGTGTTCAGCCCACCACGCTCCCCGTTGAGCGGGTCCCGGACCTGTTCCGGGAGAAGTTTGGCCGCCTCGTCGACACCGTCCACGCCAACCGCCCCTCCGACGACATCGACATCATCCGCCAGGCCTGGAAGTTCTGCCTCGAGCACCATAACGGCCAGCTCCGCGCTTCCGGCGAGCCCTACGTCCTCCATCCGCTTGAGGTCGCTCTCGTCCTCGCCGAGATGAAGCTTGACTCCACCGCCATCGCCGCCGGCCTGCTCCACGACGCCGTCGAAGACACCCCCGTCACCACCGAAGACATCGTCTCCAAATTCGGCGAGCAGGTCGCCCACATCGTCGAAGGCGTCACCAAAATCGACAAAATCCAGTTTGCCAATCGCGAAGACCGTCAGGCCGAAAACGTTCGCAAGATGCTTCTCGCTATGGTCAGCGATGTCCGCGTCGTTCTTATCAAGCTCGCCGACCGCCTTCACAACATGCGCACCCTCGAGCACCTCCCGCCCGAGCGCCAGCGCGCCATCGCCCGTGAGACCCTCGACATCTACGCGCCCCTCGCCCACCGCCTCGGCATGGGCAAACTCCGCGGCGAGCTCGAAGACCTCGCTTTCCGCTGGGTCGATCCCATTACCTGGGAGCAGCTCCACGATGCCGTCGAGGCCCGCCGTTCCGAAGGTGAGCAGTTCCTCGCCGGTGTGGATGGCCTGCTCTCCGAACGCCTCCACGAGAACAACATCAAGGCCCGCGTCGAGTGGCGCATCAAGCGCCTCTACAGCATCCACTCCAAGCTCGTGAAGTCGCAGACCTCCATCGACCAGGTCTACGATCTCCTCGCCCTGCGCGTCATCACCTCCAGCGTGCAGGATTGCTACGCCGTCTTCGGCATCATCCACAGCATCTGGCGTCCTGTCCCCGGCCGCATTAAGGACTTCATCGCCATGCCCCGACCCAATTTGTATCAGTCACTGCACACAACCGTGATGGGCGAGGGCGGCCACCAGTTCGAAGTCCAGATTCGCACCGAGGAAATGCATCGCATCGCGGAAGAGGGCATTGCCGCTCACTGGAAATACAAGTCCGGCGGCTCGCCCGTCAGCGCCCGCGACGAGCAGCGCCTCGCCTGGGTCCGTCAGCTCGTCGAGTGGCAGCGCGACATGACCGACCCCAACGAGTTCCTGTCGAC
>JBAVUB010000681.1:0-6544 GCA_049696575.1 Acidobacteriaceae bacterium
CCGGTGATCGGCGTGCCCTCGGTGGCGCTGGTGAATGGAGCGTCGACGATTGCGCCGACGCGGCCGACGGGGTACGGGCCGAGTTCGGGAGCGCCGGCGAGCGGGCTGGCGATGAATCACTGCGGGAACAGCAACTTTATACACGGCGGGAATTTCCCGGATGGCGGGGCGAATTATTTTGAGTACGGGACGCCGGGGCCTCCGGGGATTGGGCGGAATTCGTTCAACGGGCCGTGCTATCACGATCTGGATATGAGCGCGGCGAAGCAAGTAACGTTTAACATCCACGATCACCCGACGCTGCTGCGGTTCCAGGCGAACTTCTACAACATTCTGAACCTGACGAATCTGCAGCCGATTGGGTTTGGGACGACCGAGGCGCTGGTGTCGACGAACCCGTCGGCTGGAACGCACGTCAATAATCCGCTGTTTGGGTTTTCACCGGGCGCGGACAGCGGGAGGGTGATTGAGTTCTTTGGGCGGGTGCAGTTTTAAGAGCAGCCGGTAGCCTGTAGCCGGTAGCCTGTAGCTGGGAGCTGGGAGCCAATAGGGAACGGCCAATAGCCAACAAGGAACAGGGAGGGTGCTCTGAGAGGAGAGCATCCTCTTTTTGTTTGCGGAATGGTGGGTGCGGACGCGGGGTATCGCGGGTAGAGGATAATTCTCTTCGGAGAATGTGCGATGAGACGGATGTTCTGTGTTGTGGTGGCGTGTCTGCTGATGGGCGGGTGGGCGTGCGGGTTGGCGCAGGAGGCGAGCCAGCAGGAGACGATCGTGGTGGACGCGAAGGCGACGGGGACGCCGTTTCCGCATTACTGGGAAATGATGTTCGGGTCGGGGCACGCGAACCTGGCGATGCGGCAGAGCTATCGCGACGATCTGGATCGCGTGCGGAAGGTGACGGACTTCCGGTACGTGCGGTTTCACGGGATTTTCGACGACGAGAACGGGGTCTACAGCGAGGATGCGCAGGGGAACCCGGTTTACAACTGGTCGTATGTGGACCAGATTTACGACGGGCTGCTGGCGCATGAGATTCGGCCATTTGTGGAGATCAGTTTTATGCCGAAGGCGCTGGCGCCGAATGCTCCCGCGCATGCGTTTTGGTACAAGCCGATTCCCGCACCGCCGGACAATTATGCGAAGTGGGACGCGCTGATCACGGCATTCGGGAAGCATCTGGTGGATCGATACGGGGCCGATGAGGTAGCGGAGTGGTATTTCGAAGTATGGAACGAGCCGAACATCGATTTCTGGATTGGGAAGCCGGCGCAGGAGACGTATTTCGAGTTGTACGACCACACGGCGCGGGCGCTGAAGGCGGCCGATCCGGGGATTCGTGTAGGCGGGCCGGCGACGGCACAGGCGGCGTGGGTGGGGGACCTGATCGCGCACGCGACGCAGAACAATGTGCCGCTGGATTTTGTCTCGACGCACGTTTACGGGAACGACTCGACGAAGGATGTGTTTCACGACGATCGAACGATGGCGCCGCACCAGATGGTGTGCGCGGCGGTGGACAAGGTGCATGAGGAGATTGCGAAGTCGGCGAAACCGAAGATGCCGCTGATCTGGAGCGAGTTCAACGCGACGTATATGAACGAGCAGGCGATCACGGATTCGATTTATATGGGGCCGTGGCTGGCGGACACGATCTCGAAGTGCGACGGCAAGACGCTGATGATGTCGTACTGGAGCTTCTCCGATGTGTTTGAGGAGCAGGGCGTGGTGAAGAGGCCGTTCTACGGCGGGTACGGGATTGTGGCGGAGGATGGGATTCCGAAGCCTGCGTACGACGTATTCATGCTGCTGCATGAGCTGGGCGATGAGCGGCTGGAGGCGCCGAAGGACGAGGCGCTGGTGACGCGGCGCAAAGACGGGACCATCGTGATTGCGGTATGGAATCTTGTGGAACCGAACGCGCAAGGATCGGGCGCGGAGGGCGCGGACAAGACGGTGACGCTCGATGTGTACGGGGTGGGGCCGTTCCAGCCGCAGACGCATCACGGAGTGGCGGCTCTGCAAATCAAAATGACGCACGCGGAGGTGCGGCGGGTGGATGCGACGCACGGCGACACCCTGGATGCGTGGCGGAGGATCGGGAGCCCGGCGTGGCCGACCGAGGATCAGATAGACCTTTTGCGCAAAGCGTCAGATCTGGGGCCACCGGAGGAGCTGCCGATTCACGGTCATCGGCTGACCCTGACGTTGCCGCCGATGGGGCTGGCGGTGGTGGAGATCAAGTAGAGGCAGGGAGTAGGGTGTAGGGAACAGGGAGTAGAAGTCGCGGACGCGGCGCTGTGGTGATGGGCGTCACCGAAAGGCGTTGTTGGTTCCTGCAAGCATCGCGGCATGGGTGTGTCGTCGCGAGGGATGCGTTTGCTGAGCGCCGGGGCAGTTCTGTTTCTGCTGGCGGTGGCCTGCGGGCCGTTGCTCGGGCAGGCTGCGCGAGGCGCGGGGCCGGCACTGTGGCCGATTGCGATTGACTATCCCGAAGACGGGTCCATCTTTCCGCCGGGGATTACGGCGCCGACGTTCTGGTGGAGAGACGCGGCGGGAAGTTCATGGACGATTGAGATTGCGTTGGCCGGGAGGGCTGCGCCGCTGCGGATTCCTGTGAAAGGGGAGCGGCTGCAGGTGGGGCCGATCGATCCGGAATGCGTTGGGAATAAGGATGACGTGCCGAAGCTGACGCCGCGCCAGGCGGCGACGTGGACGTGGAAGCCGGATCGCGCGACGTGGGCGGCGATCGAGGCGCACAGCGTGGGGCAGGTGGCGACGATCACGATTACGGGGTACCGCGCAGAGGGCGCGAAGGCCGGACTGGTTGCGGTATCGCAGGGGAACATGGCGATGACCACATCGGCGGATGCGGTGGGAGCGCCGATTTTCTATCGCGACGTACCGCTGATGCCGACGGCCAACACGACAGGAAATGTGCAGCCGCTGGCTGCGGACAACCTGCATCTGATCCGCTGGCGGCTGCGCGATATTGTGCAGCCGGAGAGCCACACGGTGCTGGCGAATATGCCCACCTGCGGCAATTGTCATTCTTTTTCCGCGGATGGAAAGAAGCTGGGCATGGACATCGACGGGCCGGCGAACGATAAGGGCCTGTACGCGATGGTTCCGGTGGCGAAACACATGACGATCGGCAGCAAGGATTTGGTGCACTGGAACACCGATGGGCGGGTCGGGCAGACACGGGTGGGATTCCTGTCGCAGGTGTCGCCGGATGGGCGCTACGTGCTGAGCACGTTTGCGGGACCGCAATACCGGCTGCTGGATACGTTTTACGTGACGAATTTCATCGATTACCGGTTTCTTCAGGTGTTTTATCCGACGCGCGGGATTCTGGAGTGGTACGACAGCGCGACGGGACTGCGGCAGCCGCTGCCGGGAGCAGACGATCCGGCGTTTGTGCAGACCGATGGAGTGTGGAGCCGGGACGGGAAGTGGATCGTGTTTGCGCGGGCGCAGGCGCGGGCTCCGCGGGTGCGCGGGCAGGGACCGGCGATGCGGGCCAACGATGCGAACGAGACGCAAATCCAGTACGACCTGTACCGGATTCCGTTCAACGGGGGAAAGGGCGGGACGGCGGAGCGGATTGTAGGCGCGTCGGAAAACGGGATTAGCAATACGTTCCCAAGGATTTCGCCGGATGGGAAATGGGTTGTGTTTGTAGAGTGCGGGAACGGACAGCTGATGCGGCCGGACAGTCAGCTCTATATTGTTCCGTTCGCGGGAGGCGAAGCGCGGCGGATGCGGGCCAACACGAGCCGGATGAATTCGTGGCACAGCTTCTCGCCCAATGGGCGGTGGATGGTTTTCGCGTCGAAGGGGCGGTCGCCGTACACGCAGATGTACCTGACGCACATCGACGCGGAGGGGAACGATAGTCCGGCGATCATCGTGGACAACGCGACCGCGGCGAATCGCGCGGTGAACCTGCCGGAGTTTGTGAATATCGCCGGGGATGGGATCGAGAAGATCGAAGTGCATGTGGTAGATGCGCCGAAGCCGGCGGGGCGGACGGGGCGATGAGCCGGGCTGGGTGGGTTGTTGGGTTGGCCGTCGGGTTGTGGTTTGCAGCGGCGGACGGCGCGTGGGGGCAGAACTGCACGGCGCCGGATTCGATGAAGGCGCAACTGGCGGGGACACCGACGGCGGAGACGTTCGCCGACCTGGGGATTTGGCTGGCAAATCAGAAACAGTATGGGTGCGCGGCGCGGGCGTTTGCGGAGTCCCTGCGGATGAAGCAGGATTCGGCGAATGTGGCGTTCATGTTCGGGACCAGCCTGTTTTTCTCCGGAGACGCGCAGGACGCGGTGGCGCCGCTGCAGGCGGCGGAGCAACTGGAGGGATGGCGCTTGAAGACGCACCTGATGCTGGCGGCGGTCTTCGATCAGCTGCATCGTGTTGCTGAAGCGAAGGCGGAGTGGCGGGCGGCGCTGGTGGTCGATCCTGAATCGGAAGAAGCGCTGGACGGGCTATCGGAAGATCTGGTGCTGGACCAGGAATTTGGGGCAGTGATTGAAGTGCTCGAACAGCCGCGGGCGGAGCGGCAGCGGACGGCGGTGCAGAGCCTGAACCTGGGGCTTGCCTACGCGGGAACGGGCAATCCGGAGCGAGCCGTTGCGGTGCTGCAGGACGGGCTGAACACGACGCCGGACTCGCTGGCGATTGCGAATGAGTTGGGCGATGTGTTGGCTCAGGCGGGCCGGATGCAGGAAGCAGACGCGGTGTTCGCCCTGGCGCAGGAGCGGCATCCGGAGGATCTGGAGACGGGACTGCATTTTCTGCGTGTGCTGATCGGGAGCGATGCGGGGAGGGCGAAGCAGGAGGGACAGATTCTGCTGCGCGCGTTCCCGAAGAGCTGGGAGGCACTGTATCTCAACGGCGTTCTGGCGATGCAGGAGGAAGATTTCACACAGGCGCGCGGGTATTTGTCACAGTCGATTGCACTGAATGGCGAATTTGCGCTGACGCACAGCGCGCTGGGCGTGGTGCTGGCGCGTTTGAATGATCCGGCAGGCGCGAAGGCGGAACTGGAGCGGGCCATTGCGCTGGGAGACGACAGCCAGGAAGTGCGGGAGAATCTGGCGCGGGTGAGAGCAAGCCAGTAGCCCAGGAAGCCGGTAGCCGGTAGCCGGTAGCCGGTAGCCTGTAGCCCGTAGCCGACAGGAGCTGCAGCCGACGAGCTATTCGCTGCCCTCCTGGAACATTTCGAGGAGAAGCTCGGCGGCCTGACGGGCGTCGAAGCTGCGGAACTCCGGAGTGAGCTGGAGGGCGATGGCTTTGGGTGCGAGGTTTTTGAGCGCCGCGAGGACTGTGGCAGCGGGCATTTGCGGCGTGCCGGGTCCGACCAGGATGTAGTCGATGGGATGGACCTGAAGAAGGATTTTTGCGTCGCTGACGAGGCTCGCCGAGTGGACATCGTAACCGTGCTGGCCGAGAACGACGCGGACGAAGGCGCCGAGGTCCGGGGAGCGATCGACGACGAGGACGCGATGGCCGGGCTGGTCGTTGGCGGAGGGTGGTGAAGGCTGGCGGAGGAAAGAGAGAACGGCCTCCTGCTCGGTGAGGTACGAGTGGACGACGGTGGAGAGCAGAGTGATCTCGAGGAGTTCGGTGATGAAGTGGGGCGGAGCTGCCAGGCGGACGTCGCCATTGCGCTTGCGCAGGTTGGCGGTATAGCGAACGATCAGCCCCATGCCGGAGCTGTCAAGGCGGGTGACGGCGGCGAGATTGAGCACGATGCGGTGGAACTCGCGGATGACCCTGTCGAAGACGGCTGCCAGGGCATTCAGTTCTTCGCCGAGCACGATGCGGCCGGTGCACTGGAGGATGAAGACGTTGCCACAAAAGCGTTCTTCGATCTGGAGGGGCATTGCGGTCCTGGTTGGCGTCGGCGTGCGTGCCGGATGGAAGCCAAGGTATCACAGGGGATTCGGGCAAAACGGCAGGCGGGCGGCTGTGTACGGGGCGCTCACTTGGAATATCCTCAGAGGTATGGTTTTCCGATCAGTTCTGGCTGCGTGCAGTGTCGCGGCCGCATTTGGTATTTCTTCTCTGGCCCAGACGAACTCGGCCCCATCGCAGCAGAATCAGGCTCCGGCTCCTGCGGCTCCCACGCGGAGCAGTCCCACGCTCCAGCTGCAGGATCTGCCGCCCGATCCCCACACGCCAACGCCTGCTGAAGCCGAGCAGCAACGTCAGGAGGCGGCTCTCAACGCTGCGATGCGCCTGGCGACGATGGAGGCGGGCTGGGGTCCCACGATGGATAGCCCGGGACTTTCCATCGCGCTGGCGGAGGTGAAGCGCACGAAGACGCCGGATGGATTGACGCAGATCACCTACCAGATCACGGGCTCCGGATTTGCGCCGGGCGAAAGGCTGCTGCTGATGCGGTGGCCGCTGAACTCAGAGGCGCAGACGATGATGGGGGGCATCCAATTTAACGCGAAGGGTGTTGCGGTGTGCACCGCTCCTGCCCAGGCCACGCCGGCGCCGGCAGGGGCGGCGACGCCCGATGCTGCAGCGC
>JBAVUB010000682.1:0-4488 GCA_049696575.1 Acidobacteriaceae bacterium
CCCTGGGGCGGCGCCGGTCGGGGCGCCGTGACCCAACTTCCACTGGTGGGGCGGACCATTCTGGTCACGCGCGCGCGGCATCAGGCAGGGCAATTGTCGGAAAAGCTGAGGGCTCTGGGGGCGGAGGTGGTCGAGATTCCGACACTTTCGATTGTGCCGCCGGAGTCGTATGCGAATCTCGATGAGGCGCTCAGGAATTTGTCGCAGGTCCAGTGGCTGATTGTGACGAGCACAAACGGAGTGGAAGCGCTGCGAGCCAGGATGGAGTCTCTGGCGATTGGCGTTGGGGATTTCGGCCACCTGAAAATTGCGGCGGTAGGATCGGCGACCGCACGGACCCTGCGGGATTTGGGGCTGAAGGTCGCGGTGACGCCTGCGGAATATGTGGCGGAGTCGCTGGTGGAGGCGCTGGCCCAGCAGGTCGACGGAAAGCGCGTCTTGCTGGCGCGGGCCGCCATCGCGCGGGATGTGATTCCCGATGCGCTGCGAGCCCGGGGTGCGCGGGTGGATGTGGTGGATGCGTACCGAACCGTGATTCCCGCGGAATCTGTAACCGCGATACGCACACTTTTCGGTCCCGGAGGGCTGCCTCCGGACGCGGCTACGTTTACAAGCTCATCGACGGTTACAAATTTTCTGAATTTGCTGCTTGAAGCGGGGGTTGCGCGGCCCGAGTCGTTGCGAGCGGTGTCGATAGGGCCGATCACCAGCCGGACCTTGCGGGAGAACAGATGGGAGCCGGCGGCGGAGGCCGATCCGCATGATCTGGCCGGATTGGTGGAGGCGGTGGCGCGATCGCTGGCCTAATGCTGTGGCTGAATCGGCGCCGTGAAGTGTCCGCCGCGGACTGAAGCAAGCTCCGGATTGGACTTCTGGCCGGGCTGCGTGGGCAGCGGTTTGCCGCCGAGGGAGTTGGGATCGCCAGGATTCGACCGGAGCGCGCCGACGTCGACTTTTTTCGGTTGCTGCGCAACGAGGTTGTGATCGAGCAAACGCTGCTTGTCGACGTAGGCCTCGATGACCCGTGCAGCAATGGGAGCCGCGGCGTCCGCGCCCCATCCGCCATGCTCGGCCAGCACCACCACGACGATGTCAGGATTGCGGCGCGGCGTGATGCCGACAAACCAGGCATTCGCGCGCTCATTGCCGGTCCCCAGCTTCTTGACGCCGGCGCTGTGGTTTACCACTTCAGCCGTACCCGTCTTGCCCGCGAAATCGATGCCCGTCAGCTGGGAGGCATACGCCGTGCCGCCCGGGCCGTTCACCGCGTTGTACATGCCGTCGGTAATGATCTCCCAGCTGTCTGCCGACAGAGGAATCGTCGTGTCGCCGGAGCCGGGGTACTCGTCCCGTATGGTCTGCCGCATCTCCGGGCTCAGCTCACTCGGAAAGACCACGTGCGGCCGCTTCAGCACGCCGCCGGAAGCGATGCCGCCGAGAGCTCGCGCCAGCTGGATCGGTGTGACCGTCACGGCGCCCTGACCGATTCCGACCGAGACCACTTCGCCCTCGTACCACTTCTCGTGGAAGGTGCGCAGTTTCCATTCTGTGGAAGGCATCAGGCCCGACGCTTCGTTGGGCAGATCGACGCCGGTTTTCACGCCGATGCCGACCGAGCGCGCGTATTTCGCGATGGTGTCGATGCCTAACCTAACCGCGAGATTGTAGAAGTAGGTGTCGCACGACCAGGGAATGGCGTGCTCGATGTCCACTTCGCCGTGGCGCTTGTCGCAGGCGTAGAAGTGACCGAAGAGGTTGGCTCCGCCCGCGCAGTTGACCTTGTAGGTTTGCGCCACGCCTTCCCCCAGGCCGGCGAGAGACATGATGACCTTGAAAGTGGAGCCGGGAGCAAGCTGGGCCTGAATGGCCTTGTTCATCAGCGGGTGGTTCGGATCGGTGATGAACTTGTTCCATTCATCGCGGCTGACGCGCACCGCGAAGTCATTCGGGTCGAAAATGGGCCGGCTCACCATAGCAAGAATCTCGCCGGTATGCGGGTCCATGGCGACGACCGCGCCGTTGTGGTCGCCGAGAGCATTTTCCGCGGCGCGCTGGATGTCGAGGTCGATGGTGAGGCGAAGGCTCTGGCCTGGTTTCGCGGGCTCGGTGCCGATCTTGCCCACTTCGCGGCCATGGCTGTCCACGACCACATCCTGGGAGCCGTCTTCGCCGCGCAGAATGCTGTCGTAAGAAGCTTCGACACCGGAGCGGCCCACGACGTCGCCGGGTTCATACATGGCGTAGCGGGAGTCGTTGAGCATGTCCTCGCTGACCTCGCCGACGTAGCCGATGAGTTGGGCGGCAAAACCGTCACGCGGATAGAGGCGGCGCTGCTCCTGAATAGTTTCCAGCTCGGGGAGCTCGTCTTTGTGCGCCTCGATGAACTCGACCTCGTCCGGGGTGATGTCCTGCTTGAGCGGGAGCGGCTGATATTTGGGCGCCGTGCGATAGCGTTTGATGATCGCGTCGATCTGCTCGGCGGTCATGTGCAGGCCGCGCGAGATGAGCGGCAGATCGGGCGTGATGTCGTGGCCCTGCTCGCGAATCAGGAAGCAGGAGACGGAGGGATAGTTGTCGACGAGGAGCCGGCCTTCGCGGTCGAAGAGCTTGCCGCGCGGCGCGAGGATCGGGACCTTGCGGATGCGGTTGGCTTCAGCGAGGGCGTGGTAGTTTTCGCCGCCGACCACCTGCAGACGCCAAAGGCCGAAGACCAGAACGGCCAGGATGACAGCGATGGCGTACTGAATGAAAGCGAGGCGGACGGCCGGCAGCTTTTCGTCGCGGTTGAGCACGGATTAGCTGGTACTCCCAAAGCCCGCTGCGTGCAAACGGGCAATCCTTTTTGCGAAAGGGGTGATATAAGGATAGCGCGAAACGGCGGGGCGACCCGCCGGCTGCCATTTTAGTTGTAGATTTCCGCCCGAGAAGGTACAAACGAGGGTCATGGCAGAACGAAAGAAAGCAGGCACGAAGAAGGCGGCGCCTGGGCGTGACGGATCGGGCGAACCGGCGAAGAACGAATTTCTGCCGCCACGGCCGATCAGCCTGCGTACCCTGGGCGATTATCTCGATCTGTCGCCGGCGACCATCTCGCTGGTTCTGAACAATGCGCCCGGGGTGCGGTCCATTCCCCAGGAGACCCGGGACCGCGTGATTGCGGCGGCCAAGAAGTTCGAGTACCGGCCGAGCTTTTTCGCGCGTTCGCTGCGCCGGCGTCAGAGTTTTTCCGTCGGCGTGCTGGTCCCGGAACTGAGCGACGGCTACTCGGTGCTGGTGATGAGCGGCATCGAGGAAGTGCTGATCGAGGAAGGGTACTTCTACCTGACCGCGAGCCACCGGCGCAAGGCCGATTTGATCGAGGAGTATCCTGGGCTGCTGATGGACCGGTCAGTCGAGGGGTTTGTCGCCATCGACACGGCGCTGCAGCACAGTCTGCCGCTGCCCGTGGTGGCGGTGGCCGCGCACAAACCGCTGCCCGGAGTCACGCGCATCGTGCTCGATCACAGCCGCGCCGCCGACCTGATGCTGCGCCACCTGTATCAGCTGGGTCACCGGCAGATCGCCTTCATGCGCGGGCAGACCTTCAGCTCGGACTCCGACGATCGCTGGAAGAGCCTGATGGCGGTGGCGAAAGAGCTGGGGATCGAAGTGTTGCCGGAGCTGGTGGTGCAGCTGGAACAGAATTTGTCGTCGCCGGAGCTGGGATATCCGGTGGTTCCGCAACTACTGGCGTCGAAGAAGCCGTTCACGGCACTAGTTTCGTACAACGACATTGCCGCCATTGGAGCGATCCGCTCGCTGCGCGACTACGGGTTGCGCGTGCCCGAAGATGTGTCGGTGATCGGCTTCGACGATATCCAGGGAGCGGCGTATCACACGCCCAGCCTGACCACGATCCGGCAGCCGCTCAACAGCATGGGGAATACCGCGGCGCGCATCCTGCTGCAGAGAATCCGCGGGTTGAAGGATTATCCCGAACAAGTGCCCATCGTGCCGGAGCTGATTATCCGGGAATCGACGCTGCCGCCGAATCCGACGCGAATGAAAAGGAAATAAGGCTAGCTGCTAGCCACCAGCTACCAGCCACTGGCCACCAGCCCTATGGCGCCCCCGAGCAGCCGCGGTCCTCGATTTTCCCTTCTGTGTTTTGGGTTTGTGGTGTGCGGCACCGTGACCGTGCTGCCCGGGCCGCTGCTGCCCCTGATGGCCGCGCGCTGGGGACTGCTCGATGTGCAGTCGGGCGCGTTTTTCGCCGCTGAATTCGCGGCTTCGATGGTGGGCTCGATCTTTTCGCCGCGATGGCTGCGGCGGAATCTGCCGCTCGGCTATGCGGTGATGACCACCGGCGTTCTGCTGCTGATATTCGCCGGAACAACCGGGCACGCTGCGCTGGGCCATGCGCTGGCGCTGACGGCGTTTGGGCTGATTGGCCTTGGCACAGGGCTGTCGGTGACGGCGACGAACCTGGTGGTCGGGATGATGGTGGAG
>JBAVUB010000683.1:0-8580 GCA_049696575.1 Acidobacteriaceae bacterium
AAAGGAAGACGATCAGTGCGGCAGCGATTCCAGCGAGGGACACGGGCCGAAAACCGCGGGGCCGCGCCTCGGTGGCTCCGAGAATGCGGAGGATGCGGGCGCGGAGACCGGCGCGCGACTGATGGCCGTCGAGCGCCATGGCGAGCTGCAAGCGGCTGCGCCGCTCTTCTTCAATGCGCAGCAACGCGGAGGCATACAGGGCCGGATCGGAACAGTTCTTCACGGCGATATCGTCGCAGCTGAGTTCTCGCTCTTCGCGAACGCGGCGGCTGATCCACCACACGGCGGGGTGGAAGAAGAACAGGGTTTCGACCATGGTCTGCAGAAGATTCCAGAGATAGTCGGCGCGGCGGATGTGGGCGAGCTCGTGGTAGAGAACCACTTCAAGCTGTTCGGAGCTCAGGCCAGTGAGCGCGGTTACTGGCAACAGAATCCACGGGCGAAGGACGCCTGCTGTGAAGGGGCTGGCAATGCGTTCGGAGAGGCGGAGATCGACGAGGCGGCCAATGCCCATCTGGCGGCGGAGAACGTCGAGGCGGAGGAGCAGCGTGTGCGGCGCGCGCTGGTGCGTTCGGCGGCGCAGGCGGCGAATGAGCCACCATCCACCGAGGGCGCGCAGGGAGAGGAAGAGGACACCGGCGAGCCAGAGCGCATCGAGATACGGCATGAGGCGTTGCAACGACATGCGGTTGAGGGATGTGGACTGGAGCGGGCGAGGGGTTTCGGACAAAGGCGCGGCCACCGGCTGCGCTGCCAAGACAAACTGAGGTGCAGGGGCGCCGGTTCGCGGAGAGGACTGATAATAGCTGGCTTCCTCATACGCGAGGGTGGAGACGGAGACGGCCAGCATGCCGAGCAGCGCGGCGAGAGCGAGCACGTAGCGAGCGTTGGCGCTGTGACGCGCCAGAGCGCGATCGGCAGCTCTGTAGACGAGCGCGATGGCCGCGCCCTGCCAAAGGAAATGGACCAGGGTCCATCCGAGAGCTTCCCAGTGGTGTGTCATTGGCGATGCCTCTTTTGCTCGATGAGATTGCGGAGTTCTTCCAGTTCCCGGTCGTTCACGGGCTCCATAGCGAGGGCGTGCATGGCCAGTTGCGCGGCGGAGCCGGAAAACAAGCGCGCGCTGATGTCGCGGACCAGCTGGTCCTGGGTTTCGTGCTGAGCCGCGGCGGCGCGATAGATGTGGGCCTTCGCCGATTCTTCACGCTCCACCAGACCTTTTTCCGTCATGATCTGGAGCAGCTTGAGCACGGAGGTGTAACCGAGAGCGCGCCTGGTGCTGACGTCCTGATGCAGGTCGCGAACCGTGGAGGGACCGCGCTCCCACAGGATGCTCAGGAGTTCCAGTTCTCCTTCGGTTGGCCGGGGTAAAGGATGCCGGTTTCGTTTCATGGTGGCGACGATATACGAAGGCATTCGTACTTGTCAACGAAAATCTTCGTAGGAGATGACAATTTCTTTTTGACCGCGGGATGGGTGGCTTTCCCAGGCATTGGCGTTACGCTACGTGAGCCCCCGCGGTTTGGAAAGACTGCAGAATGCGCGCATGATAGCTGCGGCTCATGGGAACTCTTTGACCGTTGACCAGAAGAACGGCAAAGTCGCCGCGGGATTCTGTGCGGACTTCTTTGACGTACTGCAGATTGACAATCGCGGAACGGTGAACGCGCGCGAACATCGCAGGATCGAGCTTCTCCTCGAGATCGGCCATGGTCTGGCGGAGCAGGTGATTTTCAGTCCTGGTGCAGATGCGCACATAGTTTTCTTCCGCAGCGATCCAGCGTATGTCAGTAACGGGAAGAAAAAGAATGCGGCCACGCGATTTGAATACCATGCGGGTAGTGTATTTGCCGCCATTGTGGTTGTGTGCTTCGCGGTGGGCAGCAGGCTTTCCTGTTGCGCCGATCTCTGCGATGGCCCGTGTGACCGCGGTTCGGAGCCTCTCCACCGTAAAGGGCTTGAGGAGGTAGTCGATGGCATTCATTTCGAAGGCGCGGAGGGCGTAGGTATCCCAGGCGGTCGTGAAAATGACGCGGGGCGTGACGGGACCTGCAAGGGCGTTGAGCTGATGGAGCAGGGTGAATCCGTCCGGGCCAGGCATACAAATGTCGATGAAGAGGAGTTGCGGCGCCGTTTCGCGCACGACATCGAGAACTTCACTGGCTGAGGCGCCCTCACCAACCACTTCAATTCCTGGGATTTCGCCAAGCATCTGCCGTAACTTGCGCCGCGCGAGCGGCTCGTCATCGGCCAGGACCGTCCGGAGTACCATCGTGCCTCCTTGATTTCCAGGCGCGAGCGCTGATCATCGTTCCCCTCAGCACTGCTGGGCCAGTGTTGCTTTCCAACAGGAGAGCCCGTTCATGGCCAAACTGCGAAGGCGGGCAACCTGCTGAAAACAGGTTGGCAGGCGCGGAGGTCTCGTCGGCTACGGCACGGATGGGTGCCCAAAACCGGACTCAAGCGTCCGAGTTCGAACACCTGCGTTCCCTCACGGACCTTTTTCATCCATTCCTCATAAAGGGACCGCATCGAAAATTGGGATCAGCGGTGCGGGCCTGGGGACCAGCGGGAGATCGGCCCACTCCAGTGACCCAGCATGAGGAACGAGTGATGTCTGGAACAGGGGAACCGAGGCGCTTTCCTCCGCGTACCATCCGTCGTCTCAGGATCATGCCTGCCGGGCCTGGCCACCGTAGCTCCCGAGGAAGGCGTCTACGTTCGAGGGCCGAGCATAGTCCCACCCTCTTGAGACTGGTGCATCGTGACCAGGTCTCGCCGCATCGGGAGGATGATTAGCGAACGCTGTGACTCCCGCCGCAGACACTCACGAACCCGAGCAGCCGTTCTTCATGCATCCGCTCGTCCTGATCAGCTCTACGGTGCTGGTCGGGATTTTGTTCGCTTTGCAGGAATGGATGAACGCGCACCGCTGGGGTTACAGGATCAGCGTGCTGTTTCTGATCGAAATGTGGGGGATGCAGTTTCTCATCTGGGGCACGATTTGCTGGTTGATGTGGCGATTCCTGCGGCCCTTCATCGTTCAGGCGAACGTTGTATCGCTGATTACGCGCGCGCTGCCCCTTAGCATCGCGACCAGCATTCTGGAGGAAATGATCTGGGTCATGTTTTTTCCCAGGGTGCCGGTAGATCGACCACCCATGGATTACTGGCATCGGCTCAGTTTCCAGCTGGGTGCGGAGTTCGTGGACAGCATGGCGATTTTCTGGTGCGCATTTCTGTTCCTGCGCGGGGTGGCCTATTACCAGCAGTTTCGCGAGAAGGAGACGGCGGCGGCGCGGCTGCAGGTGCAGCTGGTCCAGGCGAGGCTGGCCGCACTGCGCATGCAGCTCAATCCGCATTTCCTCTTCAACGCCATGAACAGCATCTCGAGCCTCATGCGCACCGACGTTAACGCGGCGGACCAGATGCTGGAACAACTGAGCAGCCTGCTGCGTATGACGCTCGAACGGGGCGAGGTGCAGCTGGTTCCGCTGCACAAAGAGATGGAGTTCATCGAGATTTATATGGCGATGCAGCAGCAGCGCTACGCGGGGAGGGTGCGGCAGAGGGTTCTGGTTGAGCCGGAATTGCATGACGCCCTGGTTCCGGCACTGATCCTGCAGCCGATCGTGGAGAACGCCTACGTCCACGGCCTTTCCCGATGTGCCGGCGAAGGCGAACTGTCGATCGAAATCCGCAGGGAGGGCAAACGAATGCGGATGAGCATCGTCAATAGTGGCAACGGCCTCGATAGGGAACGCGGAGAACTGCCGCGGCGAGGGGTCGGACTGGCGAACGTGAAAGATCGCCTGCGGCTGCATTACGGCGAGCGTGCTTCACTCTCGGTTCGCGAGGCGGGCTCGGGGCGCGTGAATGTGACGATCACGCTGCCGTTAGAACTGGAACAAAAAGGTACAGAAGAAGCTGCACGATTCGAGGTATGACGATCCAGGTTGCATTGGCCGATGACGAGGTGCTGGCCCGGCAGAAGCTGCGCATCTTCCTGCGCGACGAACCCGACTGCGAGGTGGTGGGGGAGTGTGGGACGGCGGCGGAGACGATCGAACTGGTGCGCGCCGCTCGGCCGGATGTGGTTTTTCTGGACGTCCAACTGCCCGACATGAATGGTTTTGACGTCATCGACGCGCTTTCGTCGCATACGGAGCTGATCGTGCCACGCATCGTTTTCACGACCGCTTACGATCAGTACGCATTGCGCGCCTTCGAGGTCCACGCCGTGGACTATCTGCTCAAGCCGTTTACGCCGGAACGGCTGCGATTGGCTCTGGAGAGGATTCGCCAGCACGCCAACGGCGGTTCCCCTAACGGGGCGGAGGATGGCGAGTCGAGCCGCTATGCGACGCGCATTGTCTTCAAATCGAAGGGGCGCATTTTGTTTTTGCCGGTTTCAGAGATCCGCTGGATTGCCGCTGAGGAGAATTACGTGCGCATCTCCACGGCGGATGAGACGCACCTTCTGCGCGAGACGATGGCTCATATGGAGGAGCGGCTGGACCCACGGGCCTTCCTCCGCGTGCATCGCTCCTCCATTGTTAACCTGCAATTTGTGAAGGAAGTCAGGATGGATGCGGAGGGTGAAGCAGCGATGATGCTGGTCAACGGCCAGAAGGTTTCCGTGAGCCGCAGTTACCGATCGCGGATTCAACGGCTGGTCTACCAATAGAGGAGATTCCGATTTCTGGACCTGAGATTTCCAAGATGCCCCTCATCGCGCCCGCGGTTCTTCAGTTCGTCCCGGAGAAGGGGCCATTTCGACGCGGGAATTGACCTTCCATCACAAGATACAAAAAAGCAAAGGGAGAACCCTGCAAATACCAGAAAACGCACAGGCGCGGCTGGCGGCGGCATGCCTGGCGGCGATGCTTTCGAACACTGATCCTGGGACGATGACGGTCCATCCCGTGTGGAGCACCTCCGTCACAAAACTCCGCATGTGGACCCGCACTTGCTTTATCTGTTGGGAAGAGATTCCCCATGATGAACATCGAGTGCACGACGGACAGGAAGTTGACGAGGTATTTTAGCGATCCCGATCAGGAGTGTGGGGAGGCGTTAAGGATCGCGATCCGATTTACCGTCGCTACTGACGCGGCCCGCATTTTTCAGGCTTTAACAATGCCCGAATATCTCGAGACCTGGATCACTCTGCCCGGCGACGATGCGGAGAGTCATCTGGTGGCGTGGCGGCAACCGAACGGCTACCGGTTGGATCATTACCGGCGCGGCCGGCGGGACCTGATCATCCGCGGAACCTATCGCATCTGCCGGCGGCGCAAGATGCTTTTCACCTGGACAATGAGCGGCGACTGGACGGCGCCCGAGAGCCTGGTCTATGTGCGGCTGAATGGAAACTTCAGCAGCACGATTGCGGAGCTCCACCACCGAGGGATTTCTTCGGCCGCAGACTGGTTATGGCAACAGGAAATGTGGCGGACCTCCATCGATCGCCTCACCCGCCTGTTTCCCAGCTAAATCGCGTGCCGGAGCCGTTTTTACGGGATTTGGAACGCTCTGACGGGCGCGTTCAGTCAACCGTCGCAACCCGTTTTATCTCATAGAATCAATGAGTTATGCGTTGGTCTGGACTGTCCAGGTTCAGGCCTTCACTTTTGATCTTGAGAGAATTAGTTGTTATGGTAAACAATATCCCCGATCCATGAGCGGGGCCTTGCAGTCTGCGGCGCTTTCGCATTCCGGGCGGCGCACTGTCAGTCCTCAGACAAAGTTCTCATCTGGTCAAAA
This sequence comes from Acidobacteriaceae bacterium, assembly GCA_049696575.1. Taxonomy (GTDB): domain Bacteria; phylum Acidobacteriota; class Terriglobia; order Terriglobales; family Acidobacteriaceae; genus Palsa-343. The sequence goes on from JBAVUB010000683.1 coordinate 5,767, forward strand.
GTTAGCGTGCGGGCTCAGGATGACCAGGAGGAAAGACTATGCTGCCGGAACAGTGGGAAACGTTTAAGCGAGCGGCGCGCCGCGAGAAGATGGACAAGATTCCGATGGCGCTGATTGTCGACAGCCCATGGATTCCCGGCTACCTCGGGATCAAGCATCTGGATTATTTCCTCGATCCGGAGCTGTGGTTTCAATCGAACCTGAAGATCATGCGCGAATTTCCGGACATCATCTTTATCCCTTCATGGTGGATGGAGTACGGGATGGCGGCCGAGCCGTCGGTGCTGGGGGCAAAGATCAAGTTCTGGCAGGACAACACACCGAGCGAGTACCACACGCTCTATCACCTCGAGGACATGGACGAGTTTCCCGATTACGAAGTGGAGGCCGACGGGTTTGCCGGTCTGACGCTGCATCGTATCGGCATGGCGCGGCAGCGCATTCTCGACGCGGGCTACATTTTGCCCATGGTCACATCGCGGGGGCCGCTGTGCACGGCGGGATTTGTGCGCGGCACCACGAATTTCATGATCGATCTGGTGGAAAATCCCGAGGGCGCGCACAAGCTGATCGACCTATGCACGCGCGTGATCATCGACTGGCTCAAGGCGCAGCAAAAGGTTATGGGCGATACGGTTGAGAGCATCTTCATCCTCGACGACATCGTTGGGTTCATCAACGAAGAACATTACCTGGAGTTTGCTCATCCTTATTTGAAGCGCATCTGCGAAGCGTTTCCGAAGGATTGGGTGAAGGTGTACCACAACGACGCGGAGGTGGACGCGTGTCTCGATCACCTGCCGGACACGGGATTCAATGTGCTGAACTGGGGGAAGCAGCGGCACATCACCGAGGTGAAACGGCGCGTCGGCGACCGGATGTGCCTGATGGGCAACGTCAATCCGCTGGAAATCGGCGTGCGCGGCACACCGGAGGAAGTGAAGGATGAGACGCTGGAGGTGCTGGAGGGTTCGGGCGGCGAGGGGATCATCCTCTCGGTTGGCGGCGGCACCAGTCCAGGCATGCCGCGCGAGAATATCGTGGCGATGCTGGAGGCTCTCGAAGAATTCAATGCGAAACGCAGTGCAAACGCCATTGCGAGTGCCCGGTAAAGAAGAGGATCGATGCCCGATTACGCCTTGATGAACCAGCACTTGTACGAAGGGAACGCCGACCAGGTGGAGCGGATGACGAAGGAGGCGCTCGCTGAGGGGCGGACCGTGCAGGAAGTGCTGAACGAGGGTTTGATCGCTGGCATGAGCGTGGTGGGCGAAGACTTCAAGCATAATGTGCTGTACGTGCCGGAGGTGCTGATCGCGGCGCGGGCGATGAAGGCGGGGATGGCTGTGCTGAAGCCGCTGCTGACGTCGAAGGACAACAACACGAAACCCAAAGGTATTTTGTTGATGGGCACAGTGCGCGGCGACCTACACGACATCGGCAAGAATCTGGTGGGCATGATGGCCGAGGGCGCGGGTTTTGAGGTGCACGACATCGGCGTGGATCAAAGTGTGGAGAAATTCATGGCGGCAGCGGAGAAATGCAAGCCGACGATTATCGGCATGAGCGCATTGCTGACGACGACCATGATGTACATGAAGACAGTGATCGATGGGTTTAACACGGCGGGGCTGACGCATATCAAGATGGCGGTGGGCGGAGCGCCCATCAGCCAGATGTTCGCCGACGAGATCGGCGCCGATGGGTACGGAGCGAACGCTTCCGCCGCGGTGGATTTGTTTTTGCGGCTGGCGGCGCAGGTGTAACAAAGTGGCCACATACAAGATTCTCTACTGGCAGGAAATCCCGATGCAGATCAAGGCCGAGGACGATGCAGACGACGTCACCCTGATGCTGGACGAGAGATTCATGCAACAGATCGATATCCTCGCCGCCAAGCGAGGATTACAGGCCGCCGACGATTATCTGGCCCAGTGGAAATGGAGCGAGGAAGAGGAGCGCGAGGGTTCGGCGCGCGAGGTTGCGGAAGCACTGAAGGCGGAACTGGAAGCAAAGGGCTGGTAAGGCTCCGGGGCAAATGGCCGTCACTCTCACCATCAACGGGGAATCCACCGAGGCGAGGAGCGGGCTCTCGCTCTTCGAGCATGCCGAGAGCCTGGGCATCGATGTTCCCACGTCGTGCCGCAAGCAGGGCAAATGCAGAGAGTGCATGGTGGAAGTCGTGGAGGGGATGAGCGCGCTCTCGGCGATGACTGAGCCGGAGCGTCATCTCAAAGGGAGATTTCGGCTGTCGTGCCAGACGTTTGTAACGGGCGCCAGCGGGCAGGTTCGCTGCCACACCATGCGGCGCGGCCACATGCGTATCGAGCGTCACGCGCTGGGACTACCGGTCAGCAATCGGCCGCTTGTGATTGATCCCGCGGTCACCCGCGATGGCGATCGCATCCTTATAGATGGTGTCGAAGTGGATCGCTCGACCGGGCCAATCCATGGTCTCGCGATGGACCTGGGGACGACGACGATTGTTCTGCGCCTGCTCGACCTCGAAAGCGGGGAGTTGATCGCGGACACTTCGTTTGAGAATCCGCAGCGGTTCGGCGGGTCGGAGGTGATGTCGCGCATCGCCTACGACACCGACCATCCTGGAAGACTGCTGCTGCGCACGCTGGCCGGCTACCTGACCCACGCGATTGAGAAGTTCCCCGTCGATCCGAAGACGATCTACGAGATGGTGGTGGTGGGCAATTCCACGATGCGGGATCTGTTCTTCAGGCAGAGCGTGTACACAATCGGGCAGACGCCGTACCGATCGATCACGGAAATCGAAATGGCGGAAGGGAAGCGCACGACGAC
>JBAVUB010000684.1:0-2781 GCA_049696575.1 Acidobacteriaceae bacterium
CGCCAGCCTGCACCTGTCTGGCAGCCTCGACAGCCTGGATGGCATGTTGAAGCACTACTCGCGCTTCGCTCAGGAATCTGCTTCCGGCATCGGTGAGAAATACCCGGCTGCTGTTGCGATCGAAAAGTCGGACACCGATTTCGCTCTCGAGATCCTGTATCTGCCGGCTGAGTGCGTATTACGGGGCAAGACGATCACGAGTCCGAAGTCATCCCGATCAACAGTCCGAGGTGATGCCGATCACGAGTCCGGACTGATGCCGATCAGGGATTCGATCTGAAGACGATCACTTTTTGCAGGTCGTCGGACCCCTGATCGGGATCCCGTCGAAACGATTTCCACAGGAGCGAAAGCGACGCTGGACAACACCGTGGCAATGCGGATTCCTCCCGAGCGAGGAGGAAACGACATTGCCTACCGAGAGGTTGTCCATGCGCAAGATTCAGGAAGTCCTGCGACTCCGATATGCACTGGGATTGGGGCAACGGCAGATCGCCCGCAGCTGCTCGATCGCGCAAGCAACGGTTCACGAGTATCTGAAGCGGGCGCAAGCGGCCGGGGTGACCTGGCCACTGCCGGAAGGTTGGGATGAGGCCCGGATGGAGGAGGCCCTGTTCGGGCCATCTCCACGGCGCGTTTATGAGAGCCACCGACCGATCCCAGATTTTGCCGACCTACACCGAGAACTCCAAACCCACCGCCATCTGACCCTGCAACTCTGGTGGGAGGAATACAACCAGAATCATCCGGACGGTTACAGTTACACACGCCTCTGTGAACTCTATCGGCGCTGGCGAGATCAGCAGGACGTGGTGCTGCGTCAAGAGTACAAGGCCGGCGAGAAACTTTTCGTCGATTACGCCGGAGATATGGTCCTCGTCTCTGACCCACACGATGAGTTCTGGGCCTCGCTCTTTGTAGCCGTGCTGGGCGCCAGCAATTACACCTACGCCGAAGCTACGGAAAACCAGCAGCTGGAGAACTGGATCGGCTCCCACATCCGCACGTTTGAATTTCTTGGGGGCCTGCCGGAAATCGTTGTGCCCGATAATCCAAAAACAGGTGTGAGCCGGGCTTGCCGCTATGAACCCGATCTCAATCCTGCCTACCAAGAAATGGCCGAGTACTACGGCGTGGGAGTTGTGCCGGCGCGTCGCAGAAAACCACGTGACAAAGCTAAAGTCGAAAATGGAGTTCTCGTGGCCGAGAGATGGATTCTCGCCGCGTTGCGGCATCGGAAATTTTTCAGCCTGGCCGAACTGAACCAAGCCATCCGCGAATTACTCGAAAAACTCAACCACCATCCCTTCGAGAAACTCTCCGGCTGTCGAGCCAGCTTGTTTGCCGAACTGGATCGGCCTGCCCTAAAACCCCTCCCCGCGGAACGTTTCGTGCTCCGCGGCTGGGCCAAAGCGCGTGTCAACATCGATTATCACATCGAGTTCGATTACCACTACTACAGCGTCCCCTACCGGCTGAAGAACGAAGAGGTGGAGATTCGCTCCACGGTGACCACGATCGAAATCTACCACCACAGCAATCGCGTGGCTTGCCACCCCCGGAGTTACGAGCCCTACAAGGCCACCACGCTCAACGAACATCGCCCCAAGTCCCATCAGGAACATCTGGCCTGGCCACCCTCACGCCTGATCAACTGGGCCCGCACCGTAGGTCCGGACACGGCCCAACTGTTCACCACCATCCTGGAATCCAAACCCCATCCCGAGATGGGCTACCGTTCCTGCCTCGGAATTCTGCGTTTGGGCAAACGCTATACGAACGACCGTCTGGAAGCAGCCGCGCGACGGGCCCTGGCCACGGGCGCCTGCTCCTACCACAGCATCAAGTCGATCCTCGAACGCGGGCTGGATCGTCAGCCGCTGGAGACTCCCTCCGCCGCGCCGCCCATCGAGCACGAGAATCTTCGCGGCGCTGCGTATTTTGATTCATCCGCCGTTCCCCCACAGGCGGATCTGTTTTCCGAAAAGCAAGAGAAAGACAAGGAGGAACAATGCTAAATCAACCGACTCTGGAGAAGTTGGAGACCATGCATTTGCAGGGCATGGCGGAGGCCTTCCGCAACCAAGCCCAGCAAACCGGCTTGGGCGAACTGAGCTTTGAAGAACGCTTGGCCATGCTGGTCGATCAAGAATGGATCTGGCGGCAGAACCGCGCCTTGGCCCGCCGCCTCACCCTGGCCAAGTTCCGCTATCGAGCCTCGGTCGAAGACATCAATTTTCGCTTGGCGCGCGGCTTGGACCGTTCGCTCATACGTTCCCTGACGCTGAACTCGTCTTGGGTCCAGCAGCATCAGCAAATTTTCCTCTTGGGCCCGACCGGCGTCGGCAAGACGTGGCTCGCTTGTGCCCTGGCGGAAAAGGCTTGTCGGGATGGATTCACCGCCTTCTTCCGCCAGGCGCCCAAACTCTTCCGGGAGTTGGCTCTGGCCCGCGCCGACGGTAGCTTGAGCAGCTTTCTGGCTCGCTTGGCGAAGATCGATGTGCTCGTCGTGGACGATTTCGCTAACAGCCCGTTGGCGGAAACCGAGCGCCGTGATTTCCTGGAGATAAGCGAAGACCGCTATCAACTGCGCTCGATGATCCTGACCAGCCAAGTCCCCGTCAAGCGTTGGCACGAGCAGATCGGCGATCCTACCCTGGCCGATAGCATTCTTGACCGGCTGGTCCACAACGCTCACCAAATCGAATTGAAGGGCAACTCGGCCCGCAAAGAACTCGACGGGAAAGGATCCTGAGCTATGGACGACTCTCTCCTGCACTC
>JBAVUB010000685.1:0-2513 GCA_049696575.1 Acidobacteriaceae bacterium
GTTCTGACCGGCGGGGTGTGGCTGAAGCACAAGATGCGCTCCTCGCTGCCCGAGCTCGACGGCAGCGTGCCGGCGCCAGGCCTGACCGCTCCGGTCGTAGTGCGGCGGGACCAGCACGGCGTACCGCACATTCAGGCCGCCAACCTCGACGATCTGCTTTTTGCCCAGGGCTATGTGACCGCCCAGGACCGGCTCTGGCAGATGGATATGGCGCGCCGCATGGCAGCCGGCGAGGCCGCTGAGATTCTGGGCTCGAAGCTGGTGGAGCACGACCGCATGGAGCGTGTGCTGGCCATGCGCGCGACGGCGGAACGGCTGACCGCGAGCCTTGACGACCGGAACCGGCGCTACTTCGACGATTATGCGCGCGGGGTGAATGCCTTCATCGGTTCGCATCAGGACCGCCTGCCGCCGGAGTTTCGCCTGCTCATGTACCAACCCCAGCCGTGGCAGCCCGTGGATTCCATGCTGGTGGTCATGAGCATGGTGCAGATGCTCGACGAGCACTGGCCGGAGAAACTGGAGCGCGAACGCATTACGGCGCGCATCGGTCCGACACTGGCCGCGGATCTGTATCCCACCGGCTCGTGGCGGGACCGTCCTCCGATTACGACAGAGCCGCCCATCACCGCGCCGCAGCCGAATCTTCCCGATGTACCGCTGGATGAGTCGCAGGACGGCGTACTCAACGACGATCTTCTGCATGTGCGCCAGTTGACCGGAATCCCCGATTGCCTGGGATGCGCCGCGGGATCGAACCAGTGGGTCGTCTCCGGATCGAGAACGGCAAGCGGGCACGCCATGCTCTCGAATGACATGCATCTCGAACAGGAGATTCCGAATATCTGGTACGAGGACGATCTGGAGGCGCCCGGACTCCACGTAGCGGGCGTGACTGTGCCCGGGCTGCCGCTGGTCGTAGCAGGACACAACGAGCACATCGCATGGGGATTCACCGCCCTCTACGGCGATACCCAGGACATCTACGTGGAGCGCATGAACGGGCAGGACCAATATCAGGGAGCCGACGGCGCGTGGCATGCGGTAGAGCACGAACAGGAGACCATCCGCGTGCGCGGAGGCCATGACGTGCCGGTCGATGTGGCGCGCACCGCGCATGGCGTGGTGATCACGCCGCTCATCCCTGGCGAAAAGCGGACGCTGACGCTGAAGTGGACGGTCTACGACCCGAAGGCCGCCGGCTATCCGCTGCTGCCTATGAACACTGCGGCAAACTGGACGGATTTTCGCAATGCGCTCGAGCAGTGGTGGGGCCCGACCCAGAACGTGGTCTACGCCGACGATCAGGGACACATCGCCTATCAAGCGGTCGGCGCCATTCCGTATCGGCCCAACGGCCTCGCGGGCGTGCCGATCCGGGACCAGCAGCACGAGTGGCAGGGGTACATCGCATTCGACCGGTTGCCGTCCGCGCTCGACCCGCCCGGTGGGATTCTGGCCACGGCCAATGCCCGCGTGACCCCGAACCCAAACTCACCCACAACGCCGGTCGTGGGCTCGCCGACTCCGTCCGCCCCAGGCCAGCCGACTCCGACCGCAGCTACGCCGCCTCCAGCTCCGCTTGTCGCGCCGCCGGAAATTACGCTGGAATGGGCCGACCCCTACCGCAACGAGCGCATCTGGAAATGGCTGGGGCCGAAAGACAAGCTCACCCAGCAGGACATGCTCACTCTCCAGACCGATGTGTACTCCGAGCTGGATCAGGAGATTGCGCAGCGTTTGGCTTACGGCATCGATCACGCGAGCCGCACCGACGCGCGGCTGCGTCAGGCAGCGGACCTGATGCGCACGTGGGATGGTGCGGTCAACGTTGATTCAGCGCCCGCGGCGATCGTCGCGTCGGCCAAGGCGGTGTTCTTCCCCATGCTGCTGAAGCCGAAGCTGGGCGACGACTGGAAGCTCTACCACTGGGCGGAAAGCCTGTTCGCAGGCGAGCAGATCCTCATGAACGAGCCGGCCGCGTGGCTGCCGCCGCAGTACAAGAGCTGGGATGATTTTCTGGCCGACCTGGTGAGGCAGGGTTTGGCGCAGGGAGGCGCGCCCAGCGACTTGCGGCAGTGGCGCTACGGCTACGCGCATCCTGTCGACGTGGAGCATCCGCTGTTCGGGCTGCTGCCCTGGTTTAAGGGATGGACGGGAACCGGCGTGCAGCCGCAGTCCGGCGACACATCCACCGTGAAGCAGGTGGGCCGCACCTTTGGCCCGTCGCAGCGCTTCACCATCGATTGGTCCAATGTGGATGCGGCGACCGAGGACATCACCATGGGCGAATCGGGCGACCCGTTGAGCCCGTATTATCGCGACCAGTGGCCGTACTGGTCGAGCGGCAAGACCTTCGCGCTGCCCTTTAGCGATCTGGCGGTTGCGGCGGCAACGGCGCACACGCTGCGGCTGGAGCCCTGAGAAACCGCCGTGAAGTTTTGGTTCCGCTTTCCGGCGAGCGCTTCGAGCGATGCCACCCGCGCGCAGCGGCGCCGGTCGCTGCTGCTTGC
>JBAVUB010000686.1:0-3507 GCA_049696575.1 Acidobacteriaceae bacterium
GGCGCCCTCCAGCACGTCGGCGTCTGCGCCAGCTTCACCAAAGAAAAACGCCAGGAGCTCGTCGAATTCCTCAAGCCCTGGCGCGAAAATGCCCTCGCGCATCATCCATGGAAGAACTGGGCCGGCGCCGACTCTGACAGCGGCGACGCCCAGCACCGCATGCCCGGCGCCCAAAGCCGCTGGAGCCAGGGCAAGGACCTCTCCTGGGAATCGCTGCGTCCTGAACTCGTCGTCGAAGTCGCCTACGAGCACATGCAGAGCGGCCGCTTTCGCCACATGGCGCACTTCCGTCGCTGGCGCAACGACAAAAAACCGTCCGACTGCACCTACGCCCAGCTCGAAGTCGTCCCGCCCCAGGAATTGATGTCCATCTTCCCGCAGAATCGCTGATCGCGAACAACAAGAGCGCCGCCGGGCAGAATCGTACCCGTGTCAGGGCACGACTTCACAGACTTCACAGCCCCCGGAAAAAAGCCCCCCCTTACGCCGACGCCCTCCGGCCAGGTTCACCCCACAGCAAGCAGCGTAATCTCCCGCCGCGCACCGCTACTACAACCAAATACCAGACTCCCACTCCCTTGGTACTGTCGATGTACCAAAACGGAACTGCAAAGGCCGCCCCCGCCAGATTCACCCCGCAGCCACGCGCCTTCACAGTTTGCAGAAAAGAAACGGCTGTAGCCAGCCAGGTTCACCCCGCCGACGCAAAATGCACAGCTTTCCGGGCAAAACAGTTGCCCCCCGGCCAGGTTCACCCCACAGCAAGAAGCTTAACCCCACCCCGTGCCCTGCCTGCACAACTAAATGCCGGCCTTCAACTCCGAAGTACTCTCTCTGGACCAAAACGGCACCGCCAGGTGACGGCTCTCGATTTTGAGACCCGGGATCCGCGCACAGCGCGCCGCCTTCTCCAAACCAGCCACGTCCCGTGTCAGGCGCGACTTCACAGCCCCCGGAAAAAAGCCCCCCACGCCGACGCCCCCGGCCAGGTTCACCCCACAGCAAGAAGCTTAACCTCGCCCCGTGTGCTCCCCGTATAACTAAATCCCGGCCATCCACTCCGAAGTACTGTCGATGACCAAAACGGAACTGCCCCGTCACCCGCTCCCCTTGGGCAAGCCGGAGGCACGTGTCAGGGCACAACACCAACCCGCGTTGATTCTGCGTAAGTTCCTGATTCCGTGTTGCACTGCTCGCACTGGATGCACCCATCGCACAATCCATTAGCACGTATTAGCACAAATTCCTACACGGAACGGCTGCATCCGATACACCGAAACTTCCGAAAGGCCGACTTCACACGATAACGCCTCTGTATCATGCGGGTTGAGGTGTGTCGGTGCAGGTACTCAGCGAAGCAGAGATTAAAGAGAGGCTCAGTGCTTTTGGGAGATTCGGGCATGAGCGGGTCCAATGTGACGGCCAAAGGCTCTTCTATACCCATGAGGAAGCAGACTGCATCGATTTGGAGTATCCGCCGAAGCTGGAACGTCTGCCGTTCTTCGCCCGTCTTCTGGCGGCCCTCGGCTACGACGATGCTGACTTCCTGGGAGCATCGCTCTGGTTCACAAACTGGGGTGTGTGGAACTCAATGGATGAGGCCGCTGGTTACCGGATCGTCGAGGCGATGAATCGAGCTGCCGGTCAGCCACAAGCCTTTGAAGTTGCACCCGGTCACGCCTTTCGGGCCGATGAACTCGCCGATGCCGTTGGAATGCTGATGCAGCCAATGGTCTTTGGATGGGACGCCTACTACTTGCCACAATGGTCATTCGGGGTTGAGGAGTTCTTTCTGTACGTCTCTCACGACTCGTTTATGACCGTGGTGACTCGGACGACCGCGTTTCACGAGAGGGTCTTCCGCATTCTGGAGGAGCTTGAACTGAAGCCACAGCGAGCGCACGAACAGAGCAGGAAGCGTTTCTGTCGCGCCGAGTCGGAGGGCAATTAGCCGGATCACCGGCCATACGGAAATCTCAGCTGCCAAATCCTGTAGCTCAATATAGGAGCGATTAGGGCAAGCACAAAATTAGCACAAAATATTTCCGGCTCTAGGCTAATCGTTGAATCAGAAGATCTTGTGGTTAGGCCCTTGTATCAGGGCACGACTTCAGTCGTGCCAATCAGCCGAAAAAAATGCGGGCTTTCAGCCCCTGCGTTCTTTTCACGGCTGATCCTGAGTTTTCGTTCTCCTCTTTTCGCTCGTCCACCCAGGCGCATCGTCCGGGTCCGGCGTCTCCTCCGCAGGCCGCATCTCCTCCGGAACATGCCGAAGATTCACCCGAATCCTCGTCCACGTCGACGACCGCCCCCGCATCGAGTCGACCAGCACATCCTCCGCCGCCAACAGCTGCGCGGCTTCCGCATGCCGCTGCTTCCATCGCTCCAGCCCAGCCAGCGCCGCATCCTTGCTCGCCGAATTCGCGACAACAATCAGCGGCATCTTCTCTCGCGGCTCTTTTGCCGCAGCCTTCTTCGCCCGCGAAGGCGCAACGCGCGCCGCCTCGCCTTCCATCTTGCGAAAGTGTGGCGGCCACGGAGCATCGCCCAGCCCCTCGGCTTCATCTTTCGCCGCGAGTTCCAGCAATCCCTCCAGCGACCCCGAAGCCCCATCCATCCCCGCGTGCGGATCGTCGATCTTCGCAAACCGCGCCGGCATCGTCAGCACCGTGAACTCCGCTGGATCGCACACCGGCACCTCCTCCCACGCAAGCGGAGCCGAAACCCGCGCATCCGGCACCGGCCGCACCGAATACGCCGACGCAGTAGTGCGATCTTTCGCGTTCTGGTTGTAGTCCAGAAACACCCCGTGCCGCTCTTCCTTCCACCACTTCGACGTCGCCATCGCCGGCACGCGCCGCTCCACCGCGCGCGACAGCGCAAGAGCCGCCCGCCGCACCTCTCCAAAACTCCAACGCGGCTCAATCCGCGCGTTGATGTGCATCCCCCGCGATCCGCTCGTCTTCGGCCACCCGCGTAATCCTGCGTCTTCCAGCACCGCCTTTACTTCCATCGCCACCCGCTGCACATCGGCCCACGTCACACCCGGGCCCGGATCCAGATCCACCCGCATTTCGTCCGGATGCTCCAGATCAGCCGACCGCACCGGATGCGGATGCAGTTCAATGCAACCCAGGTTGACGATCCACGCCAGTCCAGCCGCATCGTCCACCACCAACTCTTCAGCCGTCCGCCCCGAAGGAAACGACAGCGTCACCGTCCTCAGCCATTTCGGATGATCCGCAGGCGCGCGCTTTTGATAGAACGCCTCTGCCTCCGCGCCATTCACAAACCGCTTCAGAACCAGCGGCCGGTCGCGAATGCCAGCCAGCGCTCCCGGCGCAACCGCCAGGTAGTAGCGAACCAAATCCAGCTTAGTAAGTTTTGTCTCGCGAGAAAAATACAGCTTCTCCGGATGGGTAATCCGCACCTCGCGGCCCTCAATCATGAGCCGCTCGACGGCATCCTTCTCTTCTTGAGATTCACTCATGGTGCAGCGCTCCGGCC
>JBAVUB010000687.1:0-1718 GCA_049696575.1 Acidobacteriaceae bacterium
TCAGCGGGGGCAGCTTCTTCGGGAACAGCACGTCGGCGACGCTGGCAAACAGCGTCTTCCAGATCGGCTCTTCGACGATCGAATCCAGGCCAGCAAAGTGCAAAGCCGGCTCTGGTGCTTGCCCACCCCGATTTGTATCCGGTACCAGGTTCGGAGACGTCAAAACCGAAGTCCCCAAGTGTCTTCACCGGACGTCGCCGTCCGGGTTCTCCTGATTATCACTGACAGGCGCCCTCTCTGTCTCCCCCAGGGCTGCATTTGCTTCAGATGCTGGCCCGCCCTCAAAAATGACCTGCGCTTCTCCCTTTCACCGATAGACGTATGATTCGGCAGGAAGTTACTGCTCTCCCGGCGGATACAATGAAGTTTTAGCCGAACCAGCTGGAGAAACGATGTCTTCTGCGCCGCCATCCGGCGACCAAAAGTCCGTTGCCCTTAAGGATACTCTGTCTCTGCCCCGCACCGCCTTCCCGATGAAGGCGAATCTGCCCCAGAACGAGCCGGCGCGCCTGAAGGGCTGGCAGGAATCCCGCCTCTACGAGCGGATCCGTGAGGCCCGTCGGGGTGCGCCGCGCTGGATCCTGCACGACGGCCCTCCCTACGCCAACGGGCCGCTCCATCTGGGCCACGCTCTGAACAAGGGCCTTAAGGACTTCATCGTCAAGTGCAAAACCATGGCCGGATTCGATTCCCCCTACGTCCCGGGATTCGACTGTCACGGGCTGCCCATTGAGATCAAAGTCGACGAAACGCTCGGGCGTAAAAAGCTGGAGATGCCGGCGGCGGAGTTCCTTCGCCGTTGCCGGGAGTACGCGCAGAAGTACGTCGATCTACAGACCGCGCAGTTCGTCCGGCTCGGCGTTTTTGGCCGCTGGGATTCGCCCTACAGCACCATGTCCCGCTTCTATGAAGCGCGCACTCTGGAGAATTTCTACCGCTTTTTCGAGGCCGGCTTTGTCTATCGCGGCCTCAGGCCGGTGTACTGGTGCATCCACGACCGCACCGCGCTCGCCGACGCCGAAATCGAATACGAGCAGCACTCCAGCCCCAGCATCTATGTTCGTTACGATCTGACCAGCGACCCCGCTGCCATCCATCCCGCGCTGGCCGGCAAGAAGGTCGCGACGATTATCTGGACCACGACTCCCTGGACGCTGCCCGCTTCGCTCGCCGTCGCATTCCATCCTGATTTCGACTATGTCGCCCTGCAGCAGGAGGGTCAGGTCTATATCGTCGCCGAGGCGTTGGTGGCGTCGGTCCGTGAAGCGTGCAATCTCGAATCCGCCGTTCCTATCGCGACCTTCAAAGGCTCGCGCATGGACCGCGTCACATTTCAGCATCCGTTTCTGGATCGGTCGATTCTGGGCGTTCTCGCCGATTACGTTACTGCGGATCAGGGAACCGGGGCCGTCCACACCGCACCCGCTCACGGCGCTGATGACTTCAACACCGGCACGCGGTATGGGCTCGATCAAACCTGCCACGTCGACAATGCCGGACGCCTGCGCGATGGCCTGCCGGAATACGACGGCAAGACCGTTTTCCAGGCCAATCAGCCCATCATCGATCTGATTGCGGCGCGCGGCGCGCTCCTCGGCCGATCGGACATTTACCACAGCTACCCGCACTGCTGGCGCTGCCACCACCCCGTCATCTTCCGCGCGACGGAGCAGTGGTTCATCGCCATCGACACGCCGATGCAGAACCCTGACGGCTCG
>JBAVUB010000688.1:0-7971 GCA_049696575.1 Acidobacteriaceae bacterium
ATCATATCCGGAGAATAAACTCGCCAAAATTCTTTGAGGGTATTGTGGTGGAAGTTATCTGGAATGTTAGACAACACTTTCGTACCGTACGCGGAAAGCTTGACAATTTTTCCACATTGGGCGAAAAGCAGCCCGTAGCCTGTAGCCGGTAGCCAACCGGAAGCGAAAGCAACTGGCGCTTTTGCGGGTTTTAAATGTGAGAGCCCTTCGATTAACGCTGGGGTTCTTCTGCAGATCCTGAGGACGTGGCGACAGGCTTGTATTCGCTCTGCACCAGGCCGCCGTCATAGCAGCGCGCAGCTACGTGGCGCAGCAGGATGTCGTGAGGCAGGGCGCCAAACAACGGGATGCCGGTTCCGATGAGAATGGGCACGCGCGTGACGATCAACCGGTCGATGAGTCCGGCTGCGAGGAATCGCTGGATGGTGATGCCGCCGTCAATATATGCGTGCTGACAGCCGCGTGCGCTGAGCTGCGCCACGATGGCGGCGGGCGAGCCGGACATCTGCTCGACTACGCCTTTGATGGAGGAGAGGTCGATGGGACGGCTGCTCAGCACGACCACGGGCTTCTGGCCGTAGGGCCATGTGCCGAAGGCCTGCACGACTTCGAAGGTGTTGCGCCCAATCACAAGGACGTCGACGCCCGCATAGAATTCGTCGAAGCCGTGCGGTGCCTGACCGCCAGCGTCGAGGAAATCGAAAGTGTGGTTGGTCCGAGCCAGAAAGCCATCGACGCTTACACCGCAGAAAACTGAGGTCTTCATCAAGGAGTCTCCTCGGTTGCGATTTTCATCGTTTTCTGTGGTCAGGGCAATCCGGAAACGCTTTGCCAGGGAGAAGGGTTGTATGTTACTGTGTGTAACACTTCATGCGGTAACGATAAGAAATGCTGCAGCCGGATGGTTTTCTGAAGGAGGAGGGGCTTGAAGATGAGCCTGCGTTCAATGTGGCTGGTTCCTTATTTGTCGATGGCGATGGGCTGTTGCGCTCAGACCGCGACCGTGGCGGATACGACCCAATCGGATCCGGTGGCGTACCTGAATCGCGCCCTCGACGAGATGCAGGCACGCGCGTTGCGACGGAGTTTCGTGGACTGGCCGCAGGTTCGCGCGGAAGCGAAGGCTCGCGCAGCGCACGCCACGGATACGGTGGGCACCTACGATGCCATTCGATTTGCGCTCGAGAGTCTTGGCGATCATCACAGCTCGCTGCACCTGACGCCTGCGCTGGAAGCGCTGGAGGCGCAGCGCCAGGAGGGGCACCAGCCCGATTCGAACCCTGAGAGTTTCAGCCCGTATGTCGGGCGTTATGGGCCGGAAGGCCATCTGGAGCACCGCGGGGACAGGGCGATTGCGTTCGTGGTGGTGACGAAATGTTTTCCTGAGGACGACCGCGATTTTGTGGCGTTTGAAACCAATCTGCAGAAAATCGTGGCGGATCTGGATGCTTCGCATCCATCGGGCTGGATCGTAGACCTGCGCGGCAACGTGGGAGGGAATATGTGGCCCATGCTGGCGGGCATTGGCCCGGTGCTGGGCGAGGGCGAGGATCTGGGCGAGTTCTTCGATACCGACGGCCACTCGTTCTGGCGATACCGGGACGGCGTGGCGGCAGAGGTGGAGAATGGGAAAGCGGATGCGTATCCGGCTGTTGCGGGGAAGGCATACCACCTCGGGGGCACACCTGAGGTCGCGGTGCTGATCGACCGCAGCACGGGCAGTTCCGGCGAAGCGATGGCGGTGGCATTTCGCGGCCGCCCGCACACGCGGTTCTTTGGCGAACACACACAAGGCTCCTCGACGGTGAATGAGACGTTTGCGCTGTCCGACGGCGCTTCCATGTGGCTGACCATCGGAGTCCAGGCCGACCGCACCGGAAAACAGTATCCGAGCGGCCTTGCGCCGGATGTGGCGATTGCGAGCGGCAATGCAATCCTGCCACCGGCGCAGGATCCGGTGGTGCAGGCGGCTCTCGATTGGCTCTGCCGTGTTCCGGGATCGGACGAAGGCCACCAGCGCTGACCGGCAGCCGACGTACCTGCAGAAAAATGCAGGGTGAAAACTGCGGCTTCTGGGGTCGCGGGTATGGGGAGTCTGGTTGAGACTTGTTGCTGAAAACGGGCGCTTGCATCGGTTCGTTGCAGGCGGCATACTCGGGAACCGTACCGGGCCTGGTTTAACCGGATTTTGATCTTTCAACCCAATCCAGCGAGCGATCTGGCTCGTCACAACCATGAAGGAGATCCTCAGATGAGCACCATTACGACCAAAGACGGAACCACGATTTTCTACAAAGACTGGGGCAAGGGGCAGCCGATCGTCTTCAGCCATGGTTGGCCGCTGAGCGCCGATGACTGGGATACGCAGATGTTGTTCTTCGGGCAGCGGGGGTATCGCGTGATCGCGCACGACCGCAGAGGTCACGGGCGTTCGACGCAAACCTGGGACGGCAACGACATGGACACCTACGCGGACGATCTGGCGGCGCTGACGGAGAAGCTGGATCTGCGGAATGCGATCCATGTGGGACATTCGACGGGCGGCGGCGAGGTGGCGCGGTACATCGGGCGGCACGGCACGAAGCGCGTTGCTGTGGCGGTGCTGATCAGCGCGGTGCCACCGCTGATGCTGAAGACGGACAAGAACCCAGCTGGCACGCCGCTATCGGTGTTCGACGGGCTGAGGACGGCGCTGGCCGCAAATCGGCCGCAGTTCTACTGGGACACCACGCTGCCGTTCTACGGATACAACCGGCCTGGAGCGACGATTTCAGAAGGGATCCGGGGCCACTGGTTTTACCAGGGAATGATGGGAGGAATGAAGGCGCACTACGACTGCATCAAAGCCTTCTCAGAAACGGACTTTACGGAGGACCTGAAGAAGTTCGATGTGCCGACCCTCATTCTGCACGGCGACGATGATCAGATTGTGCCGATTGGCGCAGCGGGTCTGATGTCGGCGAAGATCGTGAAGAATGCCGTGCTGAAGGTGTATCCGGGCTATCCGCACGGGATGTTCACCACGCACGCGGACGAGATCAACGGCGAGCTGCTTGGATTCTTCAGGAAGGCAGAGCGGGTGGCTGCTTAGCCGCTGCGACAGGCCGCGCTTCGGGTGGGAGGCGCGGCCGTCGGCCGTCAGATTCCGGCGTACCAGGCGTAGCCGCCTTCGGGCGACGCGGAGCCGAGGCCTTTGCCGAAGGCCTTGATGTTATCGGTTGCGGTCAGATTCGTGATGTACTTGATGTTCTTGTAGCCGAGCTGGCGGGGCACGCGCATGCGCAGCGGTCCGCCGAAGCCGACGGGGAGGTCGCCGTCGTTCATGCCCCATGTGAGATAGGTATAGGGATGGAGGGCGTCGGCCATGTCGAGGCTGTCCCACCAGTCGGTTTGGATGGAGCGGTAGACGATGTAGCGTGCGTGGGGCAGGACGCCGACGGCGCTGAGGACTTCGCTGAGGGGCGTGCCGATCCACTCGGCGATGTAGGACCAGCCTTCTTCGCAGGCGACTTCGGTGATCTGACTGCGGAAGGGAAGGCTTCTGAGGTCGGAGAGCGAGAGCGACGCAGGGTGCGCGACCATGCCGTCGACGGTTAGCCGCCAGTCGGAGAAGCCGGTGGCCTGATGGCGTTTGAAGGCGTCGCTGGGCGGCGCGACTTCGTTGGCAAAGGGCGCTTTGGAGATCATGCTGCGGGGAAATTCGCGCGCCGGGGCGTGCGACGCGAGGAGACGCTGCGCGGCGTAGGTGAGGGTTTCGCCGGGACCGTAGAGGCCGCCGTGATCGGGCGGAATGAGTCCATAGCGACGGGCAAAGTGGTCGGCAGCGACGAGTCCGGCTGCGCCTGCGGTGGCCGCGAGGCCGGTGGTGATGAGCTGGCGGCGTGAAATGGGAGTCATCGGCGGTCGGTCCTTCTGCGCGCGGGTTGTGGTTCGACGACGCGGCCGGTGATCATGGCGCGCATGCGGGTTTTGAATCCGGCAAAGACGATCATGGTGACGTGGACGAGGAGGAAGAGCAGGAGCAATCCGGAGATGAAGAAGTGCAGGGTGCGAGCGGTCTGGCGGCCTCCGAGAAGGATGACGGACCAGGGCGCGGCGGCGGTGAAGGCGGGCGACATAGCGAGGCCGGTCCAGATGACGAGCGGGAAGAGGACGAAGATGACGGCGATGTAGGCGGTGCGCTGGAGCACGTTGTAAGCGTGGACTCCGGGCTCGCCGGACGGCGCGCGGCGGAAGGATTTCGCGAAGACGCGGCGGAAGGAGTTCCAGGAGCGGTCGCCTTTTTCAGGGAGCAGGTTGCGGCGGAAGTGGCCGGTGAAGAAGCCGTAGAGGGCGTAGGCGAGGCCGGCGATCAGAAGGATCCAGGCGGCTTCGAAGTGGAGGGCGCGGCTCCAGCCATTCTGGTCGGGCATGACGTAGTGGTAGCCAGTGGGCACCGTGTCGCGCGAGGACGGGATGGGGATGGTGAAGAGGGGACGCGTCATGACGTTGCCGACTTCGCCCCAGTAAAAGCGCGGGTGGGAGATGAGAATTTCGCCGCCGGTGATGAGCAGGGCAAAGAAGCAGAGGACGGTGATCCAGTGGGTGACGCGGACGATGGCCGCGTGGCGCGGGGTGCGCAGTTTAGGTGGGGAGGCAGTGGCTGCCACGAGGGGAGCATAGCACGAAGAGGGGTGGGTGAGGGTCCGGGTTTTCGGTCGCTTTGGGCGCGGGCGAGCGAAGCTAGGGAGGCATTGGGCGGGACGGGTTCGTGGAACGAGTGGAGGCCTGCTGAAAGGAAAGGGCAGAGTTGGGCCGCGCCGTTCCAAAATGGGTCGGGACGGTACTAATGGGATCAGGGACAGGTGGAATCAGGTTGACGATCGGGGTGGCGGAAGCTTTAGCTTCTTGCTATGGGGTGAACCTGGCCGGGTGCGACGAGGCTGGGATCGGGTGCGGCATAGCGGCCTTTTTTTTCCGGCGCCGGTTGCGAAGGCGTTGGGCGCGGGTTTCTATTGGAAGGAAGTGAGGTCTGCTGAAAGCAAAGGGCAGAGTTGAGCCGAACCGTTCCAAAATGGGTCTGGGCGGTACTAACGGGTTGGATGCGGATCGAATTGGGTTGACGATCCGGGTGGCAAAGGCGTTCGCTGCTTGCTGTGGGGTGAACCTGGCCGGTTGTACGGGCCTTAGCCGTTTTTTGCCGTGTCGGTTGTGAAAGCCCGTGTCGGTGGCGAAAGTCAGGGTGGCGCAAAGCTCGTACCGGCGGTTCGACCAAGCCGTCGGCTATGCGGCGCGTCTGCGGGAAGTGGAGCGCCGGCCTTTGGAGGGGCCGGCGTTTTCGAGGCTTTTGCGGAGCGCGTCCATGATGTTCACGACTTTGGCGGGCTGTTTTTTGGGTTCGGGTTCGGGCAGGTGCTTGCCTTTGCGCTTTGCGTTGACCAGTTTGAGCACCGCCGCTTCGTAGTCGTCTTTGTAGGCGGTGAGATCGAACTTCGAAGTGCTGCCGCTGATGAGCTGCTTGGCGAGCGCGAGTTCCTGCGCGGTGACGGAAGGTTCTTTGATGCCGGAAAGAACGGACTTTGCGTCGCGCAGCTCCTGGGCGTAGCGCAGGACGTAGAGCATGAGTCCTTTTTGCTTTGGATCGGAGGGCGGGGCGAGGGCAACGAGGTGCTCGCGGCCGCTGAAGGCGACTTCGCCGATGCCGCAGCTCTGGGTGTCGTCGAGGGCGCGGCGCATGATGGCGAGGGCTTTGGCCTGGGCGTCGTCTTTGGGCGCGACGAAGTAAGGGCGATCGTACAGCTGCGGGCCGAGCTCGCTGGTTTTGACAAACTGGCGGATCTCGAGCGCGGTGGCTGTGGGCAGGCGCAGGGCCTGCAGCTCTTTGGGGTCGATCTCGATGAACCGGTCGCGCGCGTACTCGAAGCCTTTCACGATGTCGGCGCTGTCCACGACTTTGCCTTCGTCGACGTTCTGGTGGCGGATGCGGTGATGGGTTTTGCGGTCGATCTGGTGGAATTCGACCTGGCGCGGCGGATTGGAAGCCGGAAAAATGCGGACGGCAATGGAGACGAGCGAAATCTGGATTGAACCGGACCAGGTGGGGCGCGCGGGCATGGTTGCTCCTTGTTGGGTGGGATGCGGCGACAGGGAACAGGGGACAGGCTACAGGGAACAGAGAAGGACTACAGGTCGCGGCGGGTTTTACTCGTTCGGGGCAAATTGAGTCAGGCGAAAGGCGAGGGGTTCGGTCGCGTCGGCGTGCCATGGGGGTGGCAAGCCGGCGCGACCGAATCAGGGAAGGCGCTTTCGCGCCGTTATTTTAGAGAAGAGCACAAGCCTGGCGATTAGATCAATTGGCGACGCGGGCAAGCTTCTTTCGGATCCAGTAGACGATGACTTGGCAGTATGGCATCAGGTCTCCCGTCTGGGAGGCACCGTCCAATTGTCCGAGTAGTTTTTCCCACGCCTCTCTCGACAGCGTGCCTCGCTTTTCGAGTGTGCGCTGGAATGCTCGCAAAGTTTCCTTTCTGCTATTCGTGAGGGCTGGCATATTCAGGTTAAGGACATGCTCGAGATCCTCGTTGAAGGCCAGATTGGACGAGGTGATGCGCCCGTCGGCGAGGAAGCGGATGATGGCCTCGACATTGTGGGTGAGGTCTGCGGGGTTCCGCGAGAGGTCTTTGTCGCCTTTGTAGGTATCACAGTGCTGGTCGGAACGACGGCGGCCTTCTTTTCCCATGCAGGCGCCCAAGAGATTCGAGTAGACAAGGCGCTGCTCGGGGTATTTGCTATAGGCCTGCCAATGCTCGATCTTCGTCGAGCCGATCATGGCCCGTACCCTTCCCATGCAGTAGCAGCAGATCCCGCGCTGTTCTGTCACGAGGGAGATACGCAAACCATCCTTGTCCGGGTAGCCATCGTAGTCGGTGGCATTCGCCGCTCGATACTGTGTAAGACTCTCGGGCTCGGCTTCCTTGGCGATGTTCCTCATCGGGTGGATTCCAGGAGGCTGATCAATGTACTAGCGCCTGTAACCTCCGGGTCGTCTTGGCCAAGCTTGTCTTCGACCTCTCTGAGAGCCTTCTTTGCGGCAGCCAGATCTTCCCGGTCGATCAGTTCTGCCAGCCGCGAAAGCAGTTCCTTGGTGTCTCTGTTCCGTGGGCTCGCATGCATCACCTCTTCGAGGATGCGGCTGGAATCGACACCATAAGACCTTTGCGGGATACTCACGGCTCCGTCCTCAAGAATGCGGATCTCGTGCGGTAGGGCTTCGCCGATCAGCTGCGGGGAGTGTGTCGTGGCTATGAACTGTATCTGCGGGAATGTGCGCTTTAGATCGTGAATCACGCGACGTTGCCACCTAGGATGCAGATGAAGGTCAAGTTCGTCGATGACGACAACGCCAGGAGTTAGGTGCAACACGTCCTTCCCCAGGTTCGGATTGAGGGTAACGGCCCTCTTCACTAGATCGCCTACCAGGGTTAACATGATGCGCTGGCCGTCGCTCAAATAACGAAACATCTGGTGGCCCAAGTGGGTCATGATGACGATCGCGTCCTTATATCGTTCGTCGTAATAGATGGACTCAGCGTCCTCGACGCAACCAGCAATTGCCTGCTTCATCACCGCAAGAGCGGTGGTCTCTTCCTGCCGCTGCTGGCTCGCCGAGACTTGTGCTCGGATCCAATCGAGAAGCACCGTCTCTTGAATCTCGAATACGTTGCAATCGCGGTAACC
Source organism: Acidobacteriaceae bacterium (assembly GCA_049696575.1). GTDB lineage: Bacteria > Acidobacteriota > Terriglobia > Terriglobales > Acidobacteriaceae > Palsa-343. Next base: position 7,717 of record JBAVUB010000688.1, read on the forward strand.
ATCAAAACGTGACGGCCACTGGGGAGATGAGTCTCCCTTTGTCGGCTTCTTCACGTGCCGAGACTCAAACCACAAACGCTCTGTTCCGTAGCTGCAAATGAGAGGAAGAGTCAACGATTCCCCGTTGCGCACTCGTCGGTCTGCGAGGGAGGCCAAGTGGGAGAGCTCTTTGGCTTCGGCAGTTGTAGTCCGTCCGCCCTCTCGATTCAGTTCCCTTGCCCATGCGACTTCCTGTGCCAGAACCGTGCCTTGGGC
>JBAVUB010000689.1:0-4249 GCA_049696575.1 Acidobacteriaceae bacterium
AGCGTCGGGAGATACCAGCGAGATGAGGGTCCGGTTGGGCAGTTTGGCTCCGGAAGCCATGACGAATTTACCGGTGACGTCGACACCGCTGACGGACGCTGCGGCAAAGTCGACCGTCTGGCTGGTGGTGAGGTCGACGGCGGCGGTGCGCGGCCCGTCACTCGTGCCCAGCGGCTCGAACTGACGCAGGACGTAGTGGCCTGGCGCAATGCCGCCAAACTCGCCGATCATTTGACTGTCGCCGCGGATCGAGGTCCAGGTGACGCCACCGGGCTGCATTTGCTGCTCGCCGAAAACATCCTGCGCCAACGTGGGCATGACCATGCCGCGGCTTGAGGCTTGTTCCGCGGCACGGAGCGTCACCTGAATGTGAATGGCAGGCACCGCGTGCAGCGACAGATTGACTTCGACGCGATCGCCGGCGTTAAGCGCGATGGCTGAGGCCGATGCGGAATCCGTGGCGTTCTCATAGAAGGTCATCCCGTAAGCGACGTCGAGGGGCGAATGCGGTTGCTGATCGTCGGGCAATGGATTACCGCTGGGGCCGGTTCTGCGGGCTGGGTGGAAAGCGTACCAGGGTGCAGCGGAAACACCGACGTAGTAGGTTCCGGCTTTGAGACGGGCAAACTCGTAGGTTCCGGTGTCATCGGTGGTATCTTGTCCGGCGCCGACAATTCTGGCCTGGCCGGTGTATTGATCCAGGCGGAAGAGATGAACCTCAGCGCCGCCGATCGGCTCTCCCGAGTCATCGGTAACGACGCCGCCGATGATCGCCGTGGGAAGAAGATCGAGCCGCAGTCTGTCGGTGGTGAGATTCCGGCCGGTGACGATGCCGGTGAAGAATCCATCGTGATCCTGATAACCGGCGGTGATGTAGCCGCGGCGCGAGGCGCTGAGCCTGTACTTGCCGGCCTGCAGGTGATCGAAGCGAAAGCTGCCGTTTTCCGTGGTGACGGATTCGGCGATCTGCGAGCCGCGCGGGCCGGATGTGGAGAGCGAAACCTCGGCGCGATCGAGCGGAGTGCCGGTGGTGGCGCTGATCACGGTGCCGCTGATGCTGAAGGATGCAGGGCCGGACAGGGTTGCAGATTGCTCAGGCGCAGGATCGGGCTGCGCGACGGGCGACGGTGGTGGTGAGGGCTCAGTCATCCCATCCATCACGACGATCGTGGTCTGCGCGATTGCCAGCGAAGAGAAGCTGAGAGTGGCGAGAGCGAGAAGAGCGCATGCGGGGAAGCGCGTCATGGGGCGGCCGCCGTTACATGCAGGATGTCGAGCTCGACGCTGGCGGTCCCACCGGGATCGACGGTGACGGTTTGGCCTTTGCCGGCCCAGGCGGCGAGACCCTCCGGCGAATGAAAATCGATGTCCTGTTGCGAATCGCAGGCGACCACGCGGTAGGAACCAGGCGCGAGCATGGGAATGGTGAACTGGCTGGAGGAGTCCATCGATCCCTCAGGAAGTTGCGCAGGCGTGGAGAAAAGGGGAATGGCGTAAATCCAGACCTGCGGACGCTCGCCGGAAGGGCTTGCGGATCCCGGCGCGGAGGCATTTGGATTCTGACTGTTGATCTGGCCGGTGATGGTGCCTGCATCGTTGTGCAGCGTGACTTCGATGGGCGGTGGTGTGCTGCCGGGAATGATGTTGAGAGGATTGCTGCCGAGGTCGACGCCGCCGCTGGTGATGGAGCTGATGTAGGCAGGGGGATAGGCCTGAGCCTCAACCCAATAGCGGCCCGGCTCCGTTACGTTGAGCTGCCATTCGTTGTTGATCGAGTCTTCGTGATTCAAACCGGCTCCACCGCCGCGGCCAAGGTCGATGTCGTCGGCAGGCGCGAGGACAAGGTTCATGCCAGGACCGGAAGTGTCGGGCTGTTGCGAGCCGTCGGCAGAGGCGAGAAACTCGCGGCGGATGACGACCGGAATGCGGGGAACCGGGATGATGCTGATGGCGAAGCTGGCGGGAGCGCCATTGACCTGAAAGCTGGTGCTTCCCCATTGCATGGAGCGGCCATAGGCGTGCGCTTCCATGGTCCACGTGCCGCTGGGCACATTGGCGTGGACCAGGCCTTCGCGCCGATCCCAGGAAGCCGGCAGGCCGGTAGGTCGACCGGCGCTGTCGAGGACTTCAAAATTGGCGGGCGTATCCGCTGGACTGTGCACCACGGCAATCACGGGAAAGAACTGCTGGCGGGTCAGAGTGAGGTCGGCCTCGGCCTGCTGGCCCGCAGTAAGCGAGAGCATGCCGGCTCCGGAAATTTCGGTGACGCCGGGATAATAAAGGGCCGGATAACCCCAGACCGGCGCTTGATCGTTGTTGCCCGCCGGTGGCCGGTCAAGAGAAGCCTGGGTGGTGACGATGTATGTGCCTGGCTCCAGATCGGAAATGCGGAACGATCCGTCGCTGCGGGTTCTGGCCTGCCCGGCAAAGCTCCAGCGGGTGCGGCCGTTCTGGGAATAGCGGCCATAGACCTGGACCTGAATGCCGTCGGCCGGATCGGCGGTGGAAAGCGTGATGTGGCCGGCGATCATCGCGAGCGGCGTGATGGCGAAGGTAAGCGCCGGCATGTCCGGGCCAACCTGAATGCGGTGTGGCGGCACAGTTTGCATGTGACGGCCACCCCTGGAGTAACGCACCACAATGTTTCCCATACCGGGCAGCATTCCGCCAAAGCCGGTGTAACCGGGTTTCTGCACGGAGACGAAATATTCGCCGGCTGGAAGGTTGTCGAAGGAAAATTCGCCCTGGCTGCCGGTGAGCATGGCGTTGTCCTCATTGAGGGAGACGAGCGCGCGGGCAACCGGCTGGCCGCTGACTGCGTTGACGATGGTGCCACGAACCGCATAGCCGGCGGCAACCGTCGTCGTGTCCTGAGCTGAGGCAGGAAGCGGGGCGGCGAAGCTCGCAGCGAGGATCAGCAGCAGCAAGGAGCGGCTCAGGGATGAGGGCAGGCAGGGCACGAAATCTGAGGGTATTCTCCAGCCTCGCGGGGAAAAATCAAAGCTGGAGAATAGACGCACGCGGGGCGCCGAATGTGGCGGCCGAGCGGAAGGGCCAGCAATTCATGGAATTGTAACCGTCGCGGAACGCACTAACCTTTATATTTCCAGCTATGTCCGCCGAACCGCTGACGCTCGAAAGCGTCGCTGGGCAGGCTCCGGGATGCCGGATTCTGCGCCTGACCGGCCCGCTCACCCTGGCCAGCCTATTCGAATTTCAAAGCACGCTGCGCACCGATCCACCACCGGTCTTGATCCTCGATCTGACCGGCGTGCCGTACATGGATTCAGCCGGCATGGGCGCGATCATCAACTACTTCGTGTCAAGCCAGCGGGCTGGCCGGAAACTGGTCGTGGCCGGCGTGAACGGGCGCGTGCTGGAGTTGTTTCGCATGACGAAGGTTGAAGGTCTGCTGACGATGAAGGCGACGGTGGCTGAGGCTGAGCTGGCGGTCTAAAGACAGCCGGTAGCCGGTAGCCTGTAGCGGGCAGCCCACAGCAAGTAGCTGAATACAAGCTATTTGGCAGAGGGGCGCCCTCCATGCGGTCGAGCGGGTTCGGGCCGTGTTGAGGGCTGCCGGTCGGCGCGATGAGCGGTGATTGATACTTCAGAGTCGTCGCAACATTGGGGTATTGTCGCAAGTCTGGTCTCGGGATACTATTCGGGCGCAATCGATTATTTGCCAACTTTGTAGCGAAGGTTCCTGCCGCGTTTGGAGCGGGCGCCGTTCAGCCTTGGGTTGGTTCAGCCCTTGAATGCCGAGGTTCTTATGCGTCTGGTTCGTTTACTTAGCGTCCTCCTGCTTGTCGTCGCCTGCATCAACGTCCCGGTTCAATCGCAGACCGCGGTTGCGTCCACACCCGTGCAACGGATCACGGCGCCGATTGACGAAACCAATCTGGCGGCGCTGCCGGGGAACGTTCACCCGCTGGCGCAGGCGCGGTTCGATTTGGGCGTGGCGCCGGGGTCGATGGCGACGGGCCGGATTCTGCTGGTGCTGCAGCGGAGCGCGGCGCAGCAACAAGCGCTGACGCAGTATCTGGCCGACGTGCAGAACCCTTCGTCGCCGTCGTTCCACAAGTGGCTGACGCCTGCGCAGTATGGGGCGGCGTACGGGATCGGAGATTCCGATCTGCAGACGGTGGAGAGCTGGCTCGAAGCGAACGGATTCAAGATTGAGAAGGTGCCGCAGGGGCGGAACGTGATTCAGTTCTCGGGCACCGTGAGCCAGATCGCGAGCGCGTTCCAC
>JBAVUB010000690.1:0-6951 GCA_049696575.1 Acidobacteriaceae bacterium
ACCTGGGCCTGCGGCTGCGGCACCCCGGTCGCCGTCACCACCACGGACTCGCGCACCCACTCCGGCTCCAGCACAATGTTTTGCTCCACGCCGTCGAAGCGCCCGCCGTAGAAGCTCTGCGTCGCCAGTTGCCGGAACGAAATCCCCGATGCCAGCACGTAAAAGCGCCCCGATTCGGAGCTCACCAGCGTGTAGGCCCCATCCGGTCCGGTGCTGCCGTTCACCAGCACGTTGCCGTTTTGCACCAGCGCGACGGTGGCGTTGGCAATGGGATAGCCCAGCGGATCGGTCACCGTCCCGTGCACGCTAACCGCATGCAGGACAGTCGTGGAGGCGAGCAGAAGCGCCGGCGCCAGGAATCGAACGATAGAGAGGAGGCGGCGCAAGGGCCGCGGCAAAAGATTCATAGTGTCCTCCGTTCCCCCGCGGGAACGCGGTCGTGAGCCTGTCCTGAAAAAGAAAACAAGCCCGGCAAACGGGACCGGTCTCCTGACTCGCGCGCCGTTCTCCGGAATCAACGCTGGAGAACCAGGCCAAACCGCCTTCCCGAAGCCCGATTGGCTCCAGTGGCACTCTGGTTTGGCCCTTCCTGCGCCTCAATCACCAGACGCAGGAAAACGCGCTTACAGTTGCGGGGCAGTGGCGGATTTTCACCGCCTTCCCGAGCATCCCATTGCGCACGTGCACAGCTACGCGCAAACACGCGTGCGGGACGATTCCCGCCGCGCCCTCGCGCCGTCTCCGAACCAGGGTTAAAACCGGCCCCAGTCCGGAAATCCCGTTATAAATCCTCCCCCTCGGCAAGTCAAAGCCACGCCGGGGGGTTACGAAGGTAGCAATGGGTGCCATCCTTCGGCGCCAGAGCGGTCAAATCGCGCCCCGCGATCCAGCCCGCGAAATAACTGAATCCATCTTCAGGGTGGCGGCTATATACTCGCTGCACCAACCCAGCGTCTGTATTGCAGTTTTTGCCAACGATCCTATGGATCCTCGCCTCACGAACGACGGGGTCAGGCCCAGGGTACTGATCGCCGATGACGAGCGCATCATCGCCGACACTCTCGGACTGATCCTGAACCAAAATGGCTTTGAGGCCGCCACGGTTTACAGCGGACAAAAAGCCGTCGAAACCGCGCGCCAGTTTCGCCCCAACGTCTTCCTGGGCGACGTGGTCATGCCTGGCATGAGCGGCATCGAGGCGGCCATTCAGATCTCCACCATGATCCCGGGCTGCCGCATCCTGTTGCTCTCCGGGCAGGCCGCCACCTCTGACCTGCTGCGTGACGCCCGCGTCCGCGGCCACGACTTTGAAATTCTTCTCAAACCCGTCCATCCCAATCAGCTGATCGACCGCCTCCGCGCCTCGTCCTGACTGGTTATTGCCGGTGCGTGTTTTTCTATTCCCTACTTGCTGTTCCCGGTTTCCTGTTTTATCGCTGCCCACAGTTCCTTCATGCCCAGGCCCGTCTTCGCGGAGCACAGCAGCAGTTTTTCTGCTCCAAACGCCTCGCGCAGCGCGGCTAAAGCCTTCGCGCGCCCGTTGCCGGAGAGCCGGTCAGCTTTCGTTCCTGCGACCAGGACCTCGCGCCGCGCACAGGTCAGAAATTCAATCAGCTGCGCGTCGGTGGCCTTCGGCGGAATCGTGCTGTCGACGAGGCACACGCACAGCGCCAATGTCGGCCGTTCCCTGAGATACGGCTCAATGAATTTCGGCCACTCCGCGGAGATCGATTTGGAGATCTTCGCGTACCCATAACCGGGCAGGTCGGCGAAGATCAGTTGCGCCTGCTGCCTCTCCGGCGCATCGGTCAGCGTAAAAAAATTAATCGCGCGCGTGCGACCTGGCGTCGAGGAAACCTTCGCCTGCTTCTCGCCCAGCAGCGCATTAATCAGGCTCGATTTCCCCACATTCGACCGCCCCAGAAACGCGACTTCGGGCGCTCCCGGCGCAGGAAATTGCGCCTCCGAGGTCGCCGACTTCAGGAATTTCGCGTAAAACGTCTTCATTGGAAGAGCGTCACGACGCGCGCGAGAACCTCGTCCAGGATTTCCTCGGACACCCGTTCGAGCCTGCGTCCCTGCCGCGCGCTCAGATCGATTGGGCGGGGCTGATCACAGCGGATGACCCCGGTTGTTCGAGTGCCGGCCGTCGCCAGCGAGACTGCGAACCCTGCATTGCGGGCAAAAGCTCCGCCTGAAGTAATCGGCATCACCAGTGGAACCCGCGTCACCTCATTGAACCGGTCTGGAGACACAATCAATACCGGGCGCGTGCCCTGTTGCTCATGCCCCTGACTGGGGTCCAGCGACACCAGCCAGATCTCTCCGCGCTTCACAATTCTCGCCCGACGGCTGGCAATTCAAGCCAGACACGATCTTCCTCCGTCTGTGGCGCGTCGGGATCGCATTTAGCCAGCAGTTCATCCAGCGTGTACCTCGGCTTGATCTTCGGATCGACGACCAACCGCTCTCCGTCCACAGCCAGACCGACTGTCGACCCGACCTCCAGGTGCAGCAATTCCAGAATGACTGGAGGGACCGCCAGCATCACGGAGCCACCGACTTTCCGCAGATTCGTTGTGTGCATGATTCGCCTTCTTGGTTATATTTGAATATAACATAGAAGGCCCCTGCGACGTCCTCATGAGTGAGGTGCTCTTGAACCCCAGCCCCCTTCGCCTTTTGTCAGTCCTGTTCGGCTTTGCCCTTCTGACAGTCCCAGTTCTTCACGCACAGTCCGGGGAAGCCATCCGCCAGGTTCTCACCGATCAGGTCGGCGCCTGGAATCGCGGCGACATTCCCGCCTTCATGCACGGTTATGACGATTCGCCGCAGACCACCTTCATCGGCAAGTCCGTCGAGCACGGTTACGCCATGATTCTCGCTCGCTACGAGCGCAGTTATAGTTCGCCTGAAGCTATGGGGCATCTGGATTTCAGCGACCTGGAGGTGCGCATGCTCGGTTCGGACCACGCCGTCGTGACCGGGCACTTCCATCTCACCCGCTCGCAGGCGGGCGGCGGCGATGCTTCCGGCGTTTTCTCGCTCGTGTTTGAAAAGAAAGTTGCCGGGTGGAAAATCATCCTCGACCACACCAGTTCGTAATGCGCGGCTCTGCTCAGAGCTCGAGCTTTCTCAGTAGCTCTTCCATGGTCATCCCGTGATGTGCGGCGATATGTTTCAGGATGCTGCCCAGCGATCCGACCTTGAGCGGCTGATGGTAAGGAATGACTTCGTGATTCTCCCCATTTAACCTGCGCGGTTACACGGACGTGCGAGCCCTTTTGCCGAGTGGCTTGATATCCGAGGACGGTCAGAGCCTTGATCAGGCGAGCGCCGTCGACGTCCCGCGGGAGTTTCACTGCACCAGAACTTCATCCCGCACAAAGTGCAGCCGGATGATCTTCTGCGCCTGCATGGTCTCGTCGAAGTAGCAGCTGACGGCCTCCTTCACCTTCGCGCGCAACTCCTCAAGAGTCTCGCCCTGGGTGTGAATGCCGTAACCGAGGGCGGCGGCCGTGTAGCCACCGTCTGCCTCGTCCTCGCGCACTTCGAAAATGATTTCGCTCATCGAAGCGTTTCCCATGCTGGCCTGATTTTCCATGCTTGCCTGAATCGTAGCACCCGCTCATCAGGGCAACAAGACGCGCCACGCGCCCAAGCGCTTGACAACCCGCCCTGCACGCGTGACCCTCGCTGAGAGGCTCAACCCATGGTCCAGTTCCAGCCCACCTCCACCAATCTGTTCCTCACGTTTTCCCGCGACAAGCTGGTCAAGCAGTACTGGCCGCGCCTGCGCTCGTGTGTCGAGTCGCTTACCGATGAGCAGATCTGGTGGCGTCCGAACGCTTCCAGCAACTCCGTCGGCAATCTGGTGCTGCATCTCAATGGCAACGTGCGCCAGTGGCTCGTCGATTCCTTCGCGAAGCAGGAGGACAAGCGCGACCGCCCCGCTGAATTCGCTGCCACGGGCGCGCTCTCTGGCGTCGATCTGCTGGCCAGGCTGAGCGCGACGATCTCCGAAGCAGAACAGGCGATCAACCGGCTCGGGGAGGCCGACCTGATCGCTCCCTATGAAATCCAGGGCTTCCACGTGCATGGCCTCGAGGCGATCTACCAAGCGGTCGAGCACTTCGGCCTGCACTACGGCCAAATCGCGTACATTACGAAAATGCTGAAGGACCAGGACCTCGGCTTCTACAAGGAACTCAACAAAACCGGTCGCGCTTCCTGACCGCGATCCAACGCTTACCGCAGCGGCTTGCCGATTTCCCAGTTGTGCCCGAACGGATCGGCGATCCGCCCGATCCGCCATCCGTAATCTTTGTCCGCGACTGGCCATACTTCCGTCGCTCCCGCAGTCATCGCGCGCGCGAAAACAGCGTCGGGATCGTCCACCGTCAGGATCAGCCGCACCGTACTGCCGTGCAGCGTCTCAGGGCTGAAGTTCTGATGCGCCGGAGACTCCTCCGCGATCCAGAACTCCGCTCCCTCCACCGAAAAGAGAGCGATGGTCCCGCCTTCGTCGATGCGGAACAACACCGCCGCGCCAAAGGCCGCCTGATAAAAATCGACAGCCTTGGCCCCATTCCGCACCGAAAGCATCGGCGTGAGTGTGGGCCTTTTTCCCTTTAAATTCCCTGTAGTTGCGCTCATTGCAATGTCCTCACCAGCCGAAGAGCAATGTTAACCGCTTGACCACCCCCGTGGCCCTCCACTAGCATGAAGCCATGGCATTTTGCCCCAATCCGGTCACGATGTGCGCTTGTTGTTGCGCGTCGCGCCGGACTTGTGGGTGAGCCTCTAAGCTAAGCCGCATCCCATAACTCCCGCGCTCTCAGCCCACGCTGACGCGGGTTTTTTATTGCCCCCAAAACTCCACGGAGACATTATGGCGGAGATTTTCGCAGTCAAAGAAACCAAAGCGCAACGCGCCGAGCGCCTGAAGCGCGAGAAGAATCCCTGGGACGCGATCGACGAAATTCGCGCCTTTGCCCGCACCGGCCGCTCCTCGATCCCGGAAGAATGGAGCACGTATTTCCGTTGGTGGGGCATTTACTCCCAGGGAGACGGCGCCGGCGTCACCGGCGGCAAAAACGGGGAAGGCAAAGCGACCGAATACTTCATGATGCGGGTCGGCATTCCCAACGGCATTCTGCGCGCCGATCAGGCGCGCGTCCTCGCAGAAATCGCGCGCCGCCACGGACGCAATCTCGCCGACATCACTGTCCGCCAGAACATCCAGTACCACTGGCTCACCATCGAGTCGCTGCCGGAGATCATGGAATCCCTCGGCTCTGTTGGCCTTTCGCCGAAGGGCGCCTGCGGCGACGTGGTCCGCAACGTCACTGGTTGCCCGCTCGCCGGTATCGCTCACGACGAAATCATCGACGCTTCCCCGCTGGCTGTCGAAATCGCGCACACTCTCCAGGCCAACAACGATTTCTACAACCTGCCGCGCAAATTCAAAATCTCGATCACCGGCTGCCCGGTTTGGTGCTCGTATCCCGAGATTAACGACATCGGCCTCACCGCGTTGCGCCGCGGATCCGACGTCGGTTACTCCGTCCGCGTCGGCGGCGGGCTCTCCAACGAACCGCATCTCGGAGTGCGCCTCGACGCCTTCGTGCGGCCGGATCAGGCCGCGGCCGTCGTCTGCGCCATCACGGAAATCTTCCGCGATCAGCAGGGCCTGCGCGAAAGCCGCGACCGTGCCCGCCTCAAGTACCTCTTCATGAAAGAAGGCTGGACCGCGGACCGCTTCCTCGACGACATTCAGCACCGTATCGGTTACAAATTGGATCCCGGCGTCGAGGAAATCATCCCCAACGATATTCTCCGCGACCACGTGGGCATTCATCCGCAAAAGCAGGTCGGCTTCAGCTATGTCGGCGCCAGCGTGCTGCGTGGACGCCTCACCGGCGATCAGCTCCTCGCCGCCGCCGAGCTGGCCGAGCGCCTGGGCAGTGGCGACCTGCGCCTCACCGTTATGCAGAATCTGCTCTTCCTCAACATCCCCAACGCGCGCATCGCCGAATTCGCTCGCGAGCTGGAGCAGATCGGCCTCCGGGTCGAGGGCTCGCCTTTCTGGCGCGGCGCCATCGCCTGCACCGGCACGGAATTCTGCAAGCTCGCCATCACCGAAACCAAGGGCTTCGCGCGCTGGCTGGTCGACGAGCTCGAAGAGCGCCTGCCCCAGTTCGACCAGCAGCTCCGCCTGCACGTCACCGGCTGCCCCAACAGCTGCGGCCAGCACTGGATCGCCGACATCGGCCTCGAAGGCAAGAAGATCAAGCACGAAGGCCAACTCACCGACGCGTACTACTTCTGCGTGGGCGGCTCAGTCGGCAAACACGCTGCGACCGCTCGCCCCGTCGGCTTCCGCACGCCCGCGCATCTTGTGCCGGAAGCCATCGAGCGGCTGCTGCGCAAATATTTAGCCGAGCGCGATCCGGAGGAGAATCTGCGCGCTTATTTCGCCCGCAACAGCGACGCCGACCTGCGCGCCGCCTTAGCGGGCGAGGAGTTGATGCCCGTTGAGCGCGATTTGCCCAGCGGCCGCGTTCCGCTGGAGTTGGCAGGTTGAGGAGATCCTGAATGACCCTGCTGCCAATTTTTCTTCGTCTCGAACGCCGTCCCTGCCTTGTGGTGGGCGGGGGCACCGTCGCGCTGGCGAAGATTGAGAGCCTGCGCGCCGCTGGAGCCGTCATCAGGGTCGTGGCACCCGCGGCGATCCCGACAATTCGCGATCTCTCAGAGCAAGGAGCGCTCGTCTGGCATCGACGCGTCTTCGAGCCCGAGGACCTCAGCGGCGTCTTCCTGGTCATCGCCGCCACCAACGCATCCGACGTAAATCGCCAGGTCTATGAAGAGGCTCTGCGCCGCAACATTCTTTGCAACGCGGTCGACGATCCTCCCAACTGCGATTTCTACTTCGGATCGGTGGTCGCC
>JBAVUB010000691.1:0-1840 GCA_049696575.1 Acidobacteriaceae bacterium
CTCTCCACCAGCAGTTGCCGCACCAGCCTCGCCCGCGACGCCCCCAGCGTCAGCCGCAACGCCATCTCCCGCTGCCGCGCGCTCGCTCTCGCCAGCATCAGGTTCGCCAGATTCGCGCACGCGATCAGCAGCACCAGCCCCGAAATCGTCAGCAACACCAGCAGCGGATCCGCAAACTGCTTCCGCAATTCCGAATCGCCCGTTGCCGCCGGCTCCGCCTTCAGGCCGAACCGCAAATAATCTTTCCTCGCCGACGCGTCGTAGTCCGAAGGCAGCGTAGCCGCATAAATTCCCGGCGCAATTGAAGCCAGTTGCGCCCTCGCCGTCTTCAATGTCCATCCCGGATTCAGCCGCCCAATCGCCGCCAGCCACCACGTCGTCGAGCTCTTGCTCCACGCGTCCGGCCCATGAACCACCGGTTCGCTGCACAACGGCACAGCAACATCGAAACTCCGCCCGACCTCCAGTCCATAAAATCCCGGCGGCGTCACGCCAAGAATCTCAAATGGATGCCCATCCAGCGACAGCTTGCTCCCCACCGCATCGCTGCGGCTCCCAAAGGCCCGCTGCCAGAACGCATTGCTGATCACCACCCCGCGCACGCCGCACCCGGCAACATCGTCGCTCGGTCCGATCAGCCGCCCCAGCATCGGCTGCACCTGCAGCACATCGAAGAAGCTGCCGCTCACCCACATCCCGTGCGCGTAATGCGCTTCGCCCCCTTGCGCCAGGTCGAATGCCTCCGTGCTCCACGCCGCAATGCCGGAGAACGCCTTCTGCTTTTGCCGCAACTGCTCCCAGATCGCGAAGGAGAAGTCCTTTTGCCTCGCGACCGTGCTTCCGATCCGTCCTCCGTGAATCTCCTGAACATCAGCGAGTTGCTGTGGCGACGCTACCGGCAGCGTGCGCAGCAGAACCGCATCCAGCAGCTCGAAAATCGCCGTGTTCGCCCCGATCCCCAGCGCCAGCGACAAAATCGCCACCGCCGCGAACCCAGGATTCAGCCGTATCAACCGCAATCCCTGACGAAAATCCCGCCCCAGCCCGGCGAAAAACCGCTCCCGCTCGTCCAGCCCAGGAGCAATAGCCTCCGGCGCCGGCGCGAGAATCGACCCCAGTTCCCCCACCAGCCTGCCGTCGTTCAGTTCCGCCCTTAGCAGCCGGCAGGCCTCTCCATCCCCAACGCCCTCGGCCCGCAGTTCGTTATAGCGGTCCGCAAGATGCTGTGACAGCTCCTCCACCAGCAGCTCCTCCCGCCCAGGATCGAGCCGCAGCTTCGCAATCGCCGCCCGAATCTCCTGCCCCCAGTCAGGCATGTTCCTCTCCGGTGATGCGGTTGATCGCGTTCACAAAATCCGTCCACGAACTCCGCTGCTCCTTCAGCACCGTCCGGCCCAGCTTCGTCAGCTGGTAGTAGCGCCGCCGCCGCTGCCCAGCCTTTTCCACCCATCGCCCCGCAATGAACCCCCGCTTTTCCAGCCGATACAGCAAGGGATAAAACGATGCCACGTTGAACTTCAGCACCCCCTCCGACCGCTGCTCGATCAGCTTGCTGATCTCGTACCCGTGCCGCGGCCGGTGCTCGATCAGCGAAAGAATCAGCAGTTCCGCGCTCCCCTTCTTCAGTTCCCGGTCGAACACTTTCGCTCGCATAGGTTGCATAGCAATATATAGTGCTCCCACTCTATACGACTGTCAATATGCCTCCCCGAACGGCAGCCCGGCTATCCGGCGCCCGGCTGCCGGCTCCAGGCTCCTGGACTCCTGGCCACCGGCTCCGGGCCCCTGACCACTGACGACTGACCACTGGTCACTGGTCACCGGCCACCCGCTACAGGCT
>JBAVUB010000692.1:0-4704 GCA_049696575.1 Acidobacteriaceae bacterium
AGCGTCGGCCAGAGCACCAGGATCACATTGTCGAGGATATTGTCGACCTCGGGGTCGCCCTGCGCGGACGCCAGCTTGTAAGCCAGTGCGATGGAATGCTGCCCGCCGGCAACTTCGCTGGAGTGCAGGCCACCGTCGATATGCACGATGACTTTCGCACTGCGCGCCAGTTGCAACGCCTGCGTGTCGTCCAGTCCCTGAGCGGTCGCCAGTCGCCTGGCAACCGTTTTGTATTCGTCCAGCCGCGCCAGGTTCTGCGGCGAGGAGATCACGGCAACCTCAATGTCGCGCCCCTCCGTCGACTTGCCTACCATGAACATCTTCACGCGATCGGAGTGCGCGGCCAGTTCGTGGAAGTAATGAATTGCCTCTTCGTAGTTGGCAAGATAGTAGTCGTCGCCCGGTGTATGCCCCAGTACGGAGGCCGGTGTGGGCGCCTGCGCCTGCGCGGCCAGGGCAATAAGGATCGTGGCGAATGTGAGGATGAGGCGGCGCATGCCCGATGCGTGCATGGTTCCCTTTCTGAGCTTTCAAAGCGGCTGCGATCTTCGTAACCGTCAGGCCTGGTTTTTCAGTGAACGAGTAGTGTAGTCACAATCGGATCGTGAGCGAAGGAATGGCGGATGGATTGTTGCGCCATTGCGGCGACATGCAAGTTTACGCGTGAGGGGCAAGACGCTGCTGCCGGGGACCAGTTGCAACCTCCGGTCGCGAACCTGACGAGGGCCGGGTGGTTTACGGCGTAACACTGCCGGAGCTATAGTGTCCCCATCGGCACTTCGCAAGCCGGAACGCTTTCCGCCGATCACAGGAGCAGTGCCCATGCCCGATCCCAAAGCGTCCCATCCTCAGGTTCCCGACGACCGGGAACCATCCACGCTACCCGATTCCGCGCGCAGCGGTATTACGCGCCGTGGTTTTCTGAAGGGGGCTGGACTGACCGCCGCAGGAACCGCGCTGCTGGACGGTGTTCAGGCCTTCAGCAGCGAAACTCCGGCTCGCGAGACAAACGGGGTCACAGAACTCGGCCCCGATCCGGTTCCGGTTCGGCTGCACGTCAACGGCGCCGAGCACACCATCGAGATCGAGCCGCGCACCACGCTGGCCGACGCGCTGCGGATTCATCTGGGGATGACCGGCACCAAGATTGTTTGCGACCGCGGCGTATGTTCCGGCTGCACGGTATGGCTGGACAAGATGCCGGTGAACAGTTGCATGACGCTGGCCATCGACGCCGTCGGCCACCGCGTCACCACCATCGAGGGCCTATCCTCGGAAGACCGGATACATCCTTTGCAGGCGGCTTTCGTGAAGCATGACGCGATGCAGTGCGGATTCTGCACACCGGGGATGGTGATGAGTTGCGCCGCACTGCTGGAACGCAACCCGCATCCCTCGGAGCATGATATCCGCCACGCCGTTTCCGGCAATTTGTGCCGCTGCGGCACCTATCCAAAAATCTTCGCCGCCACGCTGGATGTGGCCGGAACCACGCGCAACGCGTAGCAGAGGGGCACAATGACGAAACCGCCTATTGAAGAGACGCTTCTCGCGCAGGCAACTGCGCCGGCGAAGAAGACAGTGCAGATGCCCATTGGCGTCCCCGGTTATACGCTGACCGAAGAATCGCGCGACGTGCCGGCGACCGAGCCGCCCGTCTGGCCGATCAATAAGGATCTGAAGTATGTCGGACAATCGATTGAGCGCTATGACGGCCAGGCCAAAGCCACAGGCCGCGCGCGCTATACGTCGGACGTCCAGTTGCCGGGCATGCTCTATGCAAAGTTCGTGAACGCTTCTGTGCCCCACGCGAAGATTGTGTCCATCGATACGTCGGCGGCGGAAAATTGTCCAGGGGTGAAAGGCGTCCACGTGATTCAGCATGTCCTCGGAAACGCCGTTCTGCGGAATCCCGCACTGGACCCGGTGAAGTATCCTGTGGTGCGCTATGCCGGCCAGCCTGTGGCCGCCGTAGCCGCGACCTCACCGGCGATCGCGGAAGAAGCCGCCGCACTGGTCAAGGTTCGCTATGACGCGAGCCCGTTCGTCGTCGAACTGGACAAAGCCCGCGCCCCAGACTCGCCGCAAGTGTTCCCCGGCCCGGCAGATGAGGAAGGCAGTGCAGGCGGCGGGGGTGGTCCTCGCAATGTGAGTCAAACCGGCAACGTCCACGGTCCCTCGATCCATCGGCGCGGAGAAACCGACCAGGGATTCAAAGACGCCGACGTCATTGTCGAAGGGCATTACGTCACGCAGGTGCAGACGCATTCGGCACTGGAAACGCATGGCGTGGTCGCCGACTGGAAGCCCGACATGCTGACAGTTTGGGCTTCGACGCAGGGCACGGCGAGCGTACGCGAAGAGCTGGCCGGCTTCTTCAAGCTTCCGGTCACCCAGGTGCGGGTCATCACGGAGTTCATGGGCGGGGGTTTCGGCGCCAAATTCGGAGCGGGAAATCCCGGCGTGGTGGCGGCGGCGCTCTCGAAGAAGACGGGCGCACCGGTGCGACTGATGCTCGATCGGGAAGAGGAGCATCTCTCGGTCGGCAATCGGCCCAGTTCGGACCAGACGCTGCGCATCGGAGCAAAGAAGGACGGCACCATCACCGCCATCCATCTCGTCGCCTACGGCACCGCGGGGTGCGGTACTGGCGCAGGCTGCTCCGGGCCGGCCGCCAACCTCTACCAATCCGCGTCGCTGCACACCGAGGAGAACGACGTTTTCATCAACGCCGGTCCGGCGTCTGCCATGCGTGCTCCCGGTCATCCGCAGGGCGCCTTCGCGCTGGAGCAGACCATCGACGATCTCGCTGTCAAGCTCAACATGGACCCCATCGATCTGCGCGATAAGACCGACACACACCCGGTGCGTCGCGTCGAGCGCCAGATTGTGCGGGAGAGCGAACTCTGGAAGTCCCGGAACCCGGTTGCCGGTGCGGATCGGGGTCCGGTCAAACGCGGCGTCGGACTGGGGCAATCGGTCTGGTACCGCTTTGTCAGGATGGGATCGTCCGCTGAGGTCCGCATTCACAAAGACGGCTCGCTTGAGGTGCTCTCCGCCGTCCAGGACATCGGCTCGGGTCTGAAGACGGTCATGGCGCAGATTCTGGCAGAGCAGTTTGGCGTTCCGCCGTCACAAATCGCCGTCAAAATTGGCGACACGAATTATCCCGAAGGGCCGGATTCAGGCGGCAGCGTCACTACACTTTCCCTGACGCCTGCCGTGCGCGATGCGGCGTGGCAGGCTTCGCAGAAGTTTCTGGCGGACATTGCACCGGCCCTGGGTACCACGTCCGATGACCTTGCGCTGGCGGACGGCGAAGTGCGCAGCCGATCCGGCAAGTTCGACCCGGTTAGCTTCCGGCGGGCGGCGGCTAAAATGAGCACTTCGCAAATTGCGGTGCAGGCGAAGCGGGTTCCCGACTACGACCGGTCGAAATATCTCACTTATGGCGGCGTCGACGTGGCGGAGGTCGAGGTCGATACAGAGCTGGGGCGCATCCACGTCCGGCGCGTGCTCTCGGTCCACGACTGCGGCCGCCCCATGAATCCGACGCAGGTCATCAGCCAGATCAACGGCGGCATCATTCAGGGGATTTCCTACACGCTGATGGAGAATCGCCTGCTCGACCCGGTCTATGGCCTCATGGTTAATCCCGATCTCGAGCAGTACAAGATCGTCGGCTCGCGCGAGATTCCCGAGATCGATGTGCGGCTGGTCGAGGTGTACATCGGACAGAGTTCCACCGACGCATCGGGCATCGGCGAAGCCGCTGGAGTCGTATCGATCGGAGCGGCCATTGGCAACGCTGTCTACAATGCCACCGGGGTCCGCGTCCGACGAACTCCGATGACGCCAGACGTGGTCCTGGCCGCGCTGCGCGCGCCTGTTCAGGGAAAGGAGTTGGCATGAATCGCTTCTCTATCGCTGACTGCTCCTCTGTGGATGCGGCGCTCTCTCAGCTGAAAGATGGCGCCGTCGTGAAGGCGGGTGGCGTCGATCTGCTCGACCGGATGAAAGACGGCATCGAGCAGCCGACACGGCTGGTCAACATCCGCAATATCTCCGGGCTGCGTGGCATTCGCGAGACCGAGCAGGGGATGACAATCGGCCCCCTCACCACGCTCGCCGAAATCAGCGACCATCCGTTGATCCAGTCGCACTATCAGATCCTCGCCGACGCATGCGGCCATGCCGCTACGCCACACATCCGCAACATGGCGACGGTCGGCGGCAATCTGCTGCAGCGCGTGCAGTGCTGGTACTACCGCTCATCGGACTTCCAGTGCATCCGGAAGGGCAAGGATCTCTGTTTCGCCTTTGATGGGCTGAATCAGTACCACGCCATCATGGAGTACGCGACTTGTCCGTCCGTGGCACCCTCCTCGGCTGCCGTGGCGCTGCTGGGATTGAATGCCAGCGTCGAGCTGAGCTCGACGAAGCGCGGCAAGCGAACGCTTGGCATACGGGACCTCTACGTTGTGCCCGACGCCAACCCGACTAAGTTCACGGTGATCGAGCCGGACGAACTGCTCACCGCAATCGTGATTCCCAAACCTGCTGCCGGCACGCGTTCCGCCTATCAAAAATACGGCGAGAAAGAGAGCTTTGACTGGGCCATTGCCGATGCGGGCGTCGTACTCGAGATGGATGGCGATGTCTGCCGACGTGCTGTGATCACCATGGGTGCGGCATCGCCGGTGG
>JBAVUB010000693.1:0-3968 GCA_049696575.1 Acidobacteriaceae bacterium
GTGCACGGGCCGGTTCCGCATTCACACGAGTATGCGTTCCCGCGCAAGAAGCTGCTGGGGGCGCTGCGCTCGGCGCTGGCGACCAAGCTGGCGGACGGGAAGCTGACGGTGGTGGAGTCGCTCGAAGCGAAAGAACCGAAGTCGAAGCTGTATCGCGCGGCGCTGGACAAGCTGGAGGCGAAGCGGACGGCGCTGCTGGTCGAGAACGGGCAAACCCTGGGGCGGAATCTGCTGCTGGGCGCGCGCAATCTTGAAGGCGTGGAGCTGATGCTGAACAGCGAGGTGCATCCTTACAATCTGCTGCGGTCGGAGCGGGTGATTTTTTCGCGGCCGGCGCTGGAGAAGCTGCAGGAGTCGCTGATGAAGTCGCTGCCGAAGGGCAGAAAGGCGGTGGCGTAATGGCGACGACCTATACCGTAATTCGCCGGGCGATGATCACCGAAAAGGCTCTGGCGGCGAAGGAAACAGAAAGCACGCTGGTGTTCGAAGTGGACGCGAAGGCTTCGAAGACGCAGGTGAAGCAGGCTGTAGAAGCTTTGTTCAAGGTGAAGGTGCGCGCGGTGCGCACCGCCAACATGGTGGGCAAGGAGCGGCGGCGGGGTAAGTTTGCCGGTTATCGCGCCGACTGGAAGAAGGCCTATGTGCGGCTGAAGGTGGGCGAGAAGATGCCGGATTACGTGAACAATCTGTAAGAGCAGGGAATAGGGATTAGGGAATAGAAAAAGCGCAAAGACAGGGCGGAAGCGCAAAACGAGCCGATAGCTAAAAGCTAGCGGCTGGAAGCTAAGAGTTATAACGATGCCGATTAAGACATACAGACCGATCACACCGACGCTGCGGTTTCAGACGACGCTGGTGCGGGACGAGATTACGACGGACAAGCCGTACAAGCCGCTGGTGACGAACAAGCTGCGGACGGGCGGGCGGCGGAATTCGGGCGACATGACGATTCGCCATCATGGCGGCGGGCACAAGCAGAAGCTGCGCCTGATCGATTTCAAGCGCGAGAAGTACGGCGTGCCGGGAACGGTCGCGACGATCGAGTACGATCCGGGGCGCTCGTCGCGGATTGCGCTGATCAGCTATGCGGACGGCGAGAAGCGATACATCCTGCAGCCGGTGGGACTGAAGGTCGGGCAGAAGATTATGAGCGGGCCGGAAGCGGACATTCTGGTGGGGAACGCGCTGCCGCTGAAGAATATTCCCGCGGGCACGACGGTGCACAACGTGGAACTGCGGCCGGGCAAGGGCGCGCAGATGGTGCGGTCAGCGGGCGCGAGCGCGCAGCTGGTAGCCAAGGAAGGCGATTATGCGCTGCTGAAGCTGCCTTCGGGCGAGACGCGCAAGGTGCTGATTGACTGCATGGCAACGATAGGGCAGGTAGGCAACACGGATCACGAGAACGTTTCGATCGGCAAGGCGGGACGCAATCGGTGGTTGGGGATTCGCCCTACGAACCGCGGCGTGACCATGAACCCAGTCGATCATCCGCACGGCGGCGGCGAGGGCAAGACTTCCGGCGGACGGCATCCGGTAACGCCGTGGGGGCAGCCAACGCGCGGGTATAAGACGAGGAATAACAAGCGGACGGATGCGTTCATTGTTTCGCGGAGAAGTAAGTAAGACAGCCGGTAGCCTGTAGCCGGTAGCCAGTAGCGAGTTAGTGGGAAACGACGAGGATTACTGATGGCAAGGTCGACGAAAAAGGGCGCGTTTGTGGATGGGCACCTGATGGTGAAGATCGAGACGATGAACCGCGCGAACGATAAGAAAGTCGTGCGCACCTGGTCGCGCCGCTCGACGATCCACCCGGAGATGATCGGGCACACGATTGCGGTGCACAACGGCAAGAAATTTGTGCCGGTGTATGTGACAGAAAACATGGTGGGGCACAAGCTCGGCGAGTTTGCGGCGACGCGGCAGTTTAAGGGGCATTCGATGAAGGCTGCTTCCACCGAGACGGTGGCGAAGCCGAGGTAGGGCAGGGAACAGGGAAGGTTTGGAGCAAGGGATGGAGACAGCAACGAGGGAATTTCGGGCTGAGGCGCGATTTCAGCGGGTGTCGCCGCAGAAGGCGCGGCTGGTGCTCGATCTGATCAAGGGCCGGGGCGTGGAAGAGGCGCTGAACACGGTCGCGTTCACGAAGAAGGGGGTGGCTCCGCTGGTGGAGAAGGTGCTGCGTTCGGCGCTGCAGAACGCGAACCACCTGAGCCAGGAGCAGGGTCTCGATGTGGACCTCGACAACCTGTACGTGAAGTCGGCGGTGGCCAACGACGGGCCACGGATGAAGCGGATCCGGCCGGCTCCCATGGGCAGGGCGTACCGGTATCAGCGGCGGCTGTCGCATATTGCTATTGCGGTGGCGGAGCGGGCGCAGGCCGAAGGGCTGGTGCATCGCGTGGACGAGGAGTCGGCGGAGCAACCGAAGCAGGTCGCGAAGAAGACTGCAGGGAAGAAGGCTCCAGCCAAGAGGGCGGGGCACAAACCAGCGAAGCATGCGGCCGCGCACAAGCCGGCCAAGAAGGCGGCGAAGAAGTCCGCGAAGAAGAAGTAGCGAGAGGATCGAAAAGATTATGGGACAAAAAGTCCATCCTTATGGATTCCGGGTCGGAGTCAACAAGCCGTGGCGGTCGCGCTGGTTTTCGGGCAAGGACTATAGCCGGTTGCTGATCGAGGACGTTCACCTGAAGCGGGAGCTGAAGGAGAAGCTGAAGGCAGCGGGGGTGAGCTCAGTGGAAGTGGAGCGGCCGGGGAACAAGCTGCGGCTGATGATCCGCACGGCGCGGCCGGGGATCGTGATCGGGCGCAAGGGCGCGGAGATCGAGAAGCTGAAGGGCGAGCTGCAGAAGCGCACCAACCGCGACGTGTTCATCGACATTCTCGAAGTGAACAAGCCGGAGCTGGATGCGCAGCTGGTGGCGGAAAACATCGCGCTGCAGCTGGAAAAGCGCGTGGGTTTCCGGCGCGCGATGCGCAAGGCCGTGGATTCGGCGCTGCGTTTCGGCTGCAAGGGCATCAAGGTGCGGGTGAGTGGCCGGCTGAACGGCAACGAAATCGCGCGTTCGGAGTGGTATCTGCAGGGGCGGTTGCCACTGCATACGCTGCGGGCGGATATCGATTATGGATTTGCCGAGGCGCACACCACCTACGGCATCATCGGCGTAAAGACATGGATTTATCGCGGCGATATCTATCAGCAGAAGCGGCGGGAGCCGCAGGCTGCGGTGGGATCTTCCGTGTTCTAGAAACCGGGAGTAGGGAATAGGGAGTAGGGAATAGGAAATCGATATGTTAATGCCAAAGAAAGTGAAGTACCGGAAACAGCAGCGCGGGCGCATGCGCGGGAAAGCGTGGCGCGGCAGCGAGCTGTCGTTTGGCGACTTCGGGCTGAAAGTGATGGAGTGCGGCTACATCACCGATCGGCAGATCGAAGCCAGCCGCGTGGCGATGACGCGTTTCATTAAGCGCGGCGGGAAGATATGGCTGCGCCTGTTTCCGGACAAGCCGGTAACGAAGAAGCCGGCCGAAACCCGTATGGGGAAGGGTAAGGGCGCGCCGGATCACTGGGTCGCGGTGGTTCGTCCGGGGCGGATCCTGTTCGAGATGGAAGGCGTGGGCCGGGACATTGCGGCGGAGGCGATGCGCCTGGCGGCGCACAAGCTGCCGCTGAAGACTAAGTTCGTGCAGCGGCACGACGCGAAAGTTACAGTGGCGGTGAAGTAATTGGCGGGAATAGAAAAGTTAGCGGCAATTGAGATGCGGGTGGGACCCTGGATCTGGGTTCGGCCGGAGAGAAGAGCAACGATGGAAGTAGAAAAGATTCGTAACCTGAACGACGACGAGCTGGCGCTGGAAGGGCGGAAAGCAGCAGAAGCCTTGTTCCGGCTTCGTTTTCAGATGAAGCTGGGGCAGACCGAGGGCGTGAAGAAGCTGCGCGAGCTGAGGAAGGACGTGGCCCGCATCAACAC
>JBAVUB010000694.1:0-2441 GCA_049696575.1 Acidobacteriaceae bacterium
GGCCACACCGATCGCGTAATTCACGATGCCTTCGCAATCCTCCTCGGCGGCTCCGGTGCGTTTCATGTCGTCGTGGGTCACCCAGAGCCAGGCAAGGCGGCCTTCGCGCCGCAGGTTCGAGAGCGCCGCACCGAGGAGCAACATCTTCGACAGCGGATTCGAGAAGTACACTTCGCGGGCAATGCCTGCCGGATCGGCGCCGCGGCCGACCAGCTCGCGCGCCAGCTCGAAGGCGTGGGCGTCGGTTCCTTCGTAGCAAAACGAGCCCGTATCGGTGAGCAGACCCGCATAGAGACATGTGGCCATCTGCGGTGTCACTTCAGCGCCGGCCGCTATCGCCAGCCGGCCGATCATCTGTGCGACGGCGCAGGCCTCGACGTCGATCCAGTTCACGTCGGCAAAGGCGCGGCCCGTGGTGTGGTGGTCGATGTTGACGAGAACCCGACCCTCCAGGCCGGCAAGGCGGGAACGCTGAACGCCATCGCACTCCAGGAGAATGACCGCGTCATAAGTGCCGTCGAGCCGCGTCGCCCGCTGGATCCTGGACGCACAGGGCAGGCCGCGATAGATCATCGGCACCGGGTCAGCCGAGACGAGGTCTGTCTGCTTGCCGAGCTGATCGAGCATCATCCCGAAGGCCAGCATCGATCCCACGGCGTCTCCATCAGGGCGAGCGTGCGAGCAGATGGCAAAGCGCTCCCCGCGACGGACTACGTCCAGCACTCCGGACAATCCGTCACCATGCGACGCGCCTGGCGGCAGGGCTTGCTTGCGTTGCTCGTTGGAGTGCTGTAACGGAATGTCCTGTCCTGCCACCTTCGCCTCTTGCCGATTGTTCAACCGGTTTGCTCCGTGGTTTCGGCTCTCGCTGTCCTGCGTTTCCGGCCCAGCAACTCGTCGATCCGCGCTTTCATCTTTTCGGAACGGTCGATGTGGAACGTCAGCTCGGGTACGTAGCGCTTGCCCATCCGCTCCAGCAGCTCGTGGCGAATGTAGCCGCGCGCGGCCATCAGGCCTTCCAGCGTGTCGGCCTCCTCCCGCGCGCCACCGTCGACGGCGACGTAAATCAGCGCCGACTTTCCTCCCGGATTGAGCACGACCTGGCTGATGTAGGCGAAGCTGATGCGCGGGTCGGAGAGCTCGCCCTCGATCATCGCGCCAATCTCGTCGCGCAGCGTTTCTGCCACGCGGTCCCGGTGGTACTTTCGCCCTCTCTGCTCCGGCATGGCCTCAACTCCCTCGACCGCTCTGCACGGCGTAACGACTGAGCGGAAGAAAACCCTTGAGAATATCAGAGTGGGAGGGGCAGTCGAACGAGAAACGGTTGTCTCCCTCAGAAACTGAGGTAAACCATTCTCGGGCGGGCTGATGCCCCATCTCTCACGAACTCCCAAGGCACGATATGGATCGAAACTTCTTGTACTCGTTTATGTCGCAGTATCGGTATGGCGTCGTGTCCAGCATCGGCGGCGAGGGCACGCCGCAGTCGGCGCTGGTGGGCATCGCGACCAGCCCCGAGCTCGAAATCATCTTCGACACGGTCAAGTCTTCGCGCAAGTATCCCAATCTGATCGCGCGGCCCGCCTGTTCCTTTGTGGTGGGGTGGGGCGGAGAGCAGACGGTGCAATTCGAAGGCATCGCCGAAGAGCCGACGGGAGCGGAACTGAAGCGCTGCCAGGAGATTTACTTCACCGCGTGGCCGGATGGTCCGGCGCGGATGGCCTGGCCGGGCATTGCGTACTTCGTGGTGCAGCCACGATGGATTCGCTACAGCGACTTCGATCGGAGGCCGGCGGTCATCGAGGAGATCAGGTTCGGCGAGGACTGAAAAGGGGCATCCGAAGATGCCCTTTTTTTTTCCAGGCGATCAGTTCTTGACCGTCATCGCATCCGAGTCGATCGCTTTTTTGCCGGAGACACCCTCAAGCCCTGCCAGAATGCCTCTGTATTCGTTCTTGTCGCATTGCATGGCGAAGCCGCCCTTTTGGTCAGCGCTGGCCCAGGTAAGTCCCACGTAATGCTTTTTCGATTTGCTGAGCGCGAGAAGAGCCCCGATCCCGAGCGACACGACCGCGACACCAATGGCCGCACCGACTCGCCGGTGAACGTCCTGCCCGTAACTGATTTCCGTGATCGCGGAGGCCGGCACGACAACCAGTTCCTTACCCTCTTTCCCCTCCTCGGCAAAGCGGACCTTGTCGCCTTCGATGAACATTTTCACTTTTGTTCCGGACTTAATTCCGGGCAAAGATCCACCATCGTAAGTGACTCCGTAGCCGCTATCTCCGGCGAACGCAGCCAAGGGCATGACAATACATAGGACCAGGGCAAAAAAGCCCCGCAGAAAATCTTTCATTAGAACTCCTTCGAGAATCCGCCGGAATTCTAGCCCTTCGTCACCCGATCGCAACCGTTAGTTGCACCAATCACAGGTACGTAGG